>JAOPVM010000269.1 GCA_025966215.1 Klenkia sp. | reverse complement strand
GACACCGCCGCGGCCGCCGCGATGGGACAGCTGCGCGGCCTGCTCCGCGGCGTCGCGGCCTACTCCGGCGCCGGGCCCGCCGAGGTGCTGCGCGGGCTGGACGCAGCCATGGCCCTGCTGGACCTGCAGGTCCTCGCCACCGCCGCCGTCGCCCGCCTGGAGCAGCCCGCGGCCGACGGCACGGCCCGGCTGGTCTGGGCGAACGCCGGGCACCTGGAGCCGGTGGTGCTGCGCCCGGACGGCACCCTGCTGGACGCCCGCGGCTGGGACGGCGACCTGCTGCTCGGGGTGGACAGCCTCACCCGCCGCCGCGAGCACGAGGTCCTGCTCGAGTCGGGCTCCACGGTGCTGCTGTTGACCGACGGGCTCGTGGAGCGGCGCAGCGAGGACCTGGACGCCGGACTCGAGCGGCTGCGCACCCTGGTGCGCACCCTGGCCGACCGGCCGCTCACCGAGCTGTGCGACGAGCTCGTCGAGCAGCTGGTGCACGGCCGGCCCGAGGACGACGTGGCGCTGGTCGCCGTCCGGCTGGCCTGACCCTCCCTCACCCGCTCAGCGGGCGCCGGCGAGCCCGTCGTCGTCGGGGTGCCGGCGCTCGGCGGCCTCGCGGGCCTCCAGCGCCTCCTCCTCGGCCTCGCCCTCCAGTCGGCGGGCCTCCCCGGCGGCCTCGGCCGCGGCGTCCCCGTGGGACTCCCCGTACACCTCGGTCGCCCGGCCCAGCAGCTCCTCGGCCTTGGCCTTCGCCCTGTCGAACACGCTCATGTCCGTTCCTCCCTCGTCATCGGTGCGCAGGTCATCGGTGCGCACCGTCGCGGATCTCGCCGACCAGCTCCTCCAGGATGTCCTCCAGGGCCACGACCCCCACCACCGCACCGCCGTCGACGACGGCGGCCAGCTGGGCGCGGTCGGCCTGCATGGTCTGCAGCGTGCTCCGCAGGTCGGCGGCGGCGTCCACCCGGGGGAGCGGGCGGGTGATGTCGGCGACCCGCACGTCGGGCTCGCCGTCGGCGACCAGCACGTCCTTGACGTGCACGTAGCCGGTGAGCTCGCCGTCGGTGACGACCGGGAAGCGGGAGAAACCGGTGACCGCGGCGACCCGTTCGACGGCCAGCGCGTCGTCGGTGGGGGAGAGCACGGTGAGCTCCGCGCGCGGGATGAGCACGGTGCGGGTCTCCCGGTCCTCCAGGGTCAGTGCGCCGGTGAGCAGGTCGTGGTCGGCGGCGTCGAGGAGGCCGCCGGCCCGCGACTCGTCCAGCAGCCCGGCGACCTCGTCGCGGGTGAAGGAGCTGGTGACCTCGTCCTTGGGGTCGACCTTCAGCAACCGGAGCACCGCGTTGGCCAGCGCGTTCATCGTCCAGATGACCGGCTTGAGCACGGTGACGACGGCGGCCAGCGGCGGCGCCAGCAGGAGCGCGGCCTTGTCCGGGCCGGCCAGCGCCAGGTTCTTGGGCACCATCTCGCCGATCACCACGTGCAGGGCGACGACGAGGGTCAGCGCGATCACGAAGGAGATCGGGTAGACCGCGCCCTCGGGTACGCCGACGGCGTCGAAGACCGGCTCCAGCAGGTGGGCGACGGCCGGCTCGCCGATCGCGCCCAGCCCCAGCGAGCACACGGTGATGCCCAGCTGAGCGCCGGCCATCATCATCGACACCCGCTCCATGGCGTGCAGCGTGGTGCGGGCCCGCCGGCTGCCGGCCTCGGCCAGCGGCTCGATGGCGGAGCGGCGGGCGGAGATCAGCGCGAACTCCGCGCCGACGAAGAACGCGTTGGCGCCCAGCAGCACGACGGCGACCAGCACGCCGATCCAGTCGCTCACGCCGGCACCCCGCTCTGCTCGTCCGCGTCGTCCCCGTCGGGGAGGAGCTCGCCGACCACGGCCCGCTCCACGCGGGTGCCGTCGACGGCGGTCACCTCGACCCACACGCCGCCGGGGTGGCCCTCGGCCTCCTCGGCGAGCTCCGGCGGGAGCTGGCGGAGCGCCTCCACCCGGTCGCCGACCTCGGGCATGCGGCCCAGCTGGTGCAGCACGAGCCCGCCGATCGTGTCGTAGTGCCGGTCGCCGGGGACGGTGAGACCGGTGGCCGCGGCGACCTCGTCGGGGCGCAGCAGGCCCGACACCGACCAGGTGCCGTCACCGCGGTCGTCCACGTCGGAGTCGTCGGCGTCGTCGTCGTGCTCGTCGGTCAGGTCACCGACCAGCTCCTCGACCAGGTCCTCGATGGTGACCACGCCGTCGGTGCCGCCGTACTCGTCGACCAGCACGGCCATCTGCAACGAGCCGCGACGCAGGTCGACCAGCAGGTCGTCCAGCTGGCGGGAGGTGGGCACGAAGAGCGCCTCGACCATCACGTCGGCCACGGTCACCTCGGTGCGGCGGTCACGGGGGACCGACAGCGCGTGTTTCACGTGGACCAACCCGGTGACGTCGTCCACGCCGTCGACGGACAGCACCGGGAAGCGGGAGTGCCCGGAGTCCCGGGCGGTGGCCAGCACGACGGCGACCGGGTCGTCCCCGCGCACGGTGGACATCTGCACCCGGCGGGTGGCCACGTCGCTGGCCCGCAGCTCACCGAAGGCCAGCCCACGCTCGAGCAGGGCCGCGGTCTCGGCGCCCAGCGTGCCGGTGGTGCCCGAGCGGCGGACCAGCGAGGTCAGCTCCTCGGGGGAGCGGGCCGAGGCCAGCTCCTCCTGGGGCTCGACCGCGAACAGCCGGCGCAGGATCGCGTTGGCCCAGCCGTTGAGCAGCCGGATGACCAGGGCGGTGCCCCGGGTGAACCCGCGCTGGAAGCCCGAGACGGCCTTGGCCACCTCGAAGGGCTTGGCGATGGCCAGGTTCTTGGGCACCAGCTCGCCGAACACCATGGTCAGCACGGTGGCCAGCACCAGCGCCAGGGTGATCGACACCGAGCGGGCGGCCCCGCCGGAGAGCCCGATCGACTCCAGCGGCCCGGCGAGCAGCGCGGCGATCGAGGGCTCGGCGACGAAGCCGATCGCCAGGTTGGTGACGGTGATGCCGAGCTGGGCGCCGGAGAGCTGGGTGGACAGCGTCCGCATCGCGGCCAGCACGCCGTCGGCACCGCGCTCGCCGTCGGCGGCCCGGCGCTCGACCGTCGAGCGGTCGACGGTGACCAGGGCGAACTCGAAGGCGACGAAGGCCGCGCAGGCGGCGATCAACAGGATGCCGACCAGGACGAGCAACCACTCGATCACGGTGCGACCCCCGCGGGGGGACGGGCAGGTGTCTCAGGTGGGTGAGGCAACGAGCTCACGAGCGGGGTGGATCAGCCTCCGGCGAAGGGGGGCAGCACGTCGACGACCGCCCCGGGTCCCAGCGTCAACGCACGATCCCGCGTGGACGTTCCATCCACCAGGAACGAGCAGGCGGTGAGCACCCGCTCGAGCTTCGCGCCGTGCTCGTCGACGATCTGGCCGACCAGCTCGTCCAGCGAGCCGGCCTCCCGGGTCTCGGTGTCGACCCCGACCGCGGCGCGGGCCCCGGCGAAGTACCGCACGGTCACGCTCACCTCAGCCGCCGATCGCGGACATCGGGCGCGAGGGCTGCAGGAACGCCGGGTCGTCGATGCCGTGCCCGGGGAGCTTGGTGAGGGTGGCGATCCGCCAGCGGTCGGCCAGCTCCTGGTCGGTGGCACCGTCCCGCATCGCCGTGCGCAGGTCGGACTCCTCGCGGGCGAACAGGCAGTTGCGGATCTGGCCGTCGGCGGTGAGCCGGGTGCGGTCGCAGGCCCCACAGAAGCTCCGGGTCACCGAGGCGATGACGCCGACGGTGAGGTCGGTGCCGTCGACCAGCCAGCGCTCGGCCGGGGCGGCGCCGCGCTCCTCGACGTCGGGGACCAGCGTGTGCGTCGCGGTGAGCTTGGCCAGGATGTCCTCGGCCGTCACCATCTCGCTGCGGGTCCAGGCGTGGTGGGCGTCCAGCGGCATCTGCTCGATGAAGCGCAGCTCGTACCCGTGCTCCAGGCAGTACTCCAGCATCGGGACGGCGTCGTCCTCGTTGATCCCATTGAGCAGCACGTTGTAGACCTTCACCGGGGTGAGCCCGGCGTCCTTGGCGGCCTTGAGGCCGGCCAGCACGTCGGGGAGCCGGTCGCGGTGGGTGAGCTCCTTGAACCGGGCGCGGTCCAGGGTGTCCAGGCTGACGTTCAGCCGGTCCAGCCCGGCGGCGGCCAGCGCCGGCGCCATCCGGGAGAGCCCGACGGCGTTGGTGGTCAGGCTGACCTCGGGGCGGGGGAGCAGCGCGGTGGTGGCCGCGACGATGCCGGGCAGGCCCGGGCGCAGCAGCGGCTCGCCGCCGGTGAACCGGACCTCCTCGATGCCCAGGTGCTCGACGCCGATGCGCACCAGCCGGACGACCTCGTCGTCGGTGAGCTGCTCGACCTTGGGCAGCCAGTCCAGGCCCTCCGGCGGCATGCAGTAGCTGCAGCGCAGGTTGCACCGGTCGGTGAGGGAGACCCGGAGATCGGTGGCGGTGCGGCCGTGCCGGTCGACCAGCCCGCCGGTGCCGGGGGCGCCGGGCACCGGGTCGGGCACGCGGACCTGGGGGTCGGGCAGCGGGCTCGGCGTCGTCACCCGCCCGACTGTAGAGCGGCCTCCGTCACCTCCACCGGGCGCTGTGGGCGCCGTCACGCCGGCTTCCGCACCTGCGGGTGTGCGCGGCCTGAGGAGCCGCACGGGCGGGTTGCGGAGGGTTGCATCCTCAGTGGGTCAACGCCAGCTTGAGGACGACGGCGAGCAGGGCGACCGCGGACGCCGCGACCCCGACGAGGACGGCGCGGCCCAGCGGGACGTCGGCCTGCAGGCGGCGGTAGACCAGACCCACCCCGGCGATGCGGACCACCCCGACGGCCGAGGCCAGCGACTGTCCGACCAGCTCGGACGGCCAGCCCAGCGCGGTGCCCAGCAGCAGGGCCGCCGGGAGCACCCCCGAGCTCAGGATCGGGGTGGCGTCCCGCAGCGCCTGGACGACCCGCCGCCGGTCGCCGCCGGTGAACAGCGCGCCGATGGAGTGCGCCAGCACGTGCGCCACGTAGGTGGACAGCACGGTGCCCACGACGAGCACCACCGCCGTACCGGAGTCCACCGTCGCCGGTGAGGTGCCGACGACCGCGGCCAGCACCAGCACGTTGCCGTAGACGTAGGCGGCGACCCGGCTCTCCGCGCGGTGCGGGTCGACGTCCTCGCGGCGGCGGGTGAAGGGACGCAACACCGACGACGTGGCCATGCGGGCATCCTCTCCCGGCCCCTACGATCGCCGGTGCCACCCGGGAGTCCGGCAGGCCCCCCTGTCTCCGCCTGTGGCCAGG
Source organism: Klenkia sp. (assembly GCA_025966215.1). Classification (GTDB taxonomy): domain Bacteria; phylum Actinomycetota; class Actinomycetes; order Mycobacteriales; family Geodermatophilaceae; genus Klenkia. The sequence continues at coordinate 1,127 of JAOPVM010000269.1, read as the reverse complement.
AAGTCGAGATCGATCCCGTGCTCAACCCGTTCTCCCCCTACGCCCGCATCTTCACCGTCCCCGGGTCGCGGGCCTTCTCCTTCGCCGGCTGGCTCGCCCGGGTCCCGATGTCCACGGTCGGCCTGGGATCGGTGCTCCTCGTCGCCGGCGAGACCGGCAGCTACGGCCTGGCCGGGGCCGTCGCCGGCACGCTCTCGCTGGCCTTCGCCGTGGGCAGCCCGCAGTGGGCACGCGGCATGGACCGGCTCGGCCAGGGCCGGGTGCTGGTGTGGGCCTCGATCGCCTACCTGGTGCTCGGGCTCTCCTTCGCCTCGGCGGTGGTCCTCGACGCCCCGCGCTGGTCCTGGTTCGTGCTGGCCGCCCTGGCCGGGGCGTGCGGGGCCAACGTGGGCGCCGCCGTCCGGGCCCGCTGGTCGCACGCCCTGGACGACGCCGACGACCGGCAGACCGCCTTCGCCTTCGAGTCCGTCGTCGACGAGGTCGTCTTCGTCGTCGGGCCGCCCTCGATCACCTTCCTGGCCGCCCTGGTCGCCCCGCCCGCGGGCTTCGTCGTCGGCCTCGTGGTGGGGGTGTCCGGGGCGTTCTGGTTGGCCCGCCAGGAGGCCACCCAGCCGCCGGTCGCCGAGACCGCCCCCGGTGAGCGGCGCTCGCGGGCGTCGGTGCTCAGCCCGACGCTGGTCGTCGTGGCCACCGCCTACCTCGCGGTGGGCACCGTGTTCGGCGCGATGGACGTGGTGGTCGTCGGCTTCGCCGAGCTGCAGGGCGCCCCGGTGCTGGCCGGGGTCGCGCTGGCCGCCTACGCCGGCGGCAGTCTGGTGTCCGGGCTGGCCTACGGCGTGGTGCGGCTGCCCGGGACGCTGGTGGCCCGGTTCGTGGCCTGCGCGGTGTTCTTCGGCGTCGCCGCCCAGGGCCTGCTGCTGGTCGGCTCACTGCCCTGGCTGGTCGCCGCGGCGTTCCTCGCCGGGCTGGCCATCGCCCCCGTGCTCGTCTCCGGGATGTCGCTGGTGGAGAGCCGGGTGGACCGCCGGGCGCTCAACGAGGGCCTGACCTGGACCTCGACCGGGCTGACCCTCGGTGTCACCGGCGGCGCGGCGCTGGCCGGCGCGGCCGTGGACGCCTGGGGCGCG
>JAOPVM010000238.1 GCA_025966215.1 Klenkia sp. | reverse complement strand
CGGGCGCGCAGGTGCGCGGCCACTGCCCGGGCCGCCGTCGTCCGCACCTCGAGGGGCCGGTCGCGGCGGGCGGCGAGCAGCGCTGTGCGCCGGGCCACCTTGCTGTTCACCACGACGGGGGAGTCTGACACCGGCCGGTGCTGGATACGCTGCCCGGCATGTCGAGCCCGTCCCGTCCCGCCCGCAAGGCCGTCATCCCCGTCGCCGGGATGGGCACGCGCTTCCTGCCGGCCACCAAGGCCGTGCCCAAGGAGCTGCTGCCGGTCGTGGACCGACCGGCCCTGCAGTACATCGTCGAAGAGGCCGCCCGCGCCGGTCTCGGCGAGGTGCTCATGGTCACCGGGCGCAACAAGAACGCCATCGAGGACTTCTTCGACCGGGCGCCCGAGCTGGAGTCGGCGCTGGAGAAGAAGGGCGACCGGTCCCGGCTGGACGCCGTGCACGAGTCCACCGATGTCGCCCAGGTGCACTTCGTCCGCCAGGGGGAGGCCAAGGGCCTGGGTCACGCCGTGCTGCAGGCGGCGGCCTTCGTCGGGGACGAGCCCTTCGCGGTCATGCTCGGCGACGACCTCATCGACGCCCGGGACCTGCTGCTGGAGCAGATGCTCGCCGTTCAGGCCGAGCACGGCGGCTGCGTCATCGCGCTGCTGGACGTGGGCGCGGACAACATCGACAAGTACGGCGCCGTCGCGATCGAGGACGCCCCGCAGACCTCCGCCGGCGACGGCGACCAGGTCGTGACGATCACCGGCATGGTGGAGAAGCCCCCGAAGGAGGAGGCGCCGTCGTCCCTGGCGATCATCGGCCGCTACGTGCTGGCGCCGGAGGTCTTCGACGCCATCCGCGCCACCCCGCCCGGCCGCGGCGGGGAGATCCAGCTGACCGACGCACTCCTCAAGCTGGTCGAGGACGGCGTACCGGTGCACGGCGTGGTCTTCTCCGGCCGCCGCTACGACACCGGTGACAAGCTGGACTACCTCAAGGCCGTCGTCCGGCTGGCCGTCGAGCGCGACGACCTCGGGCCCGCCCTGCGCCCCTGGTTGCGTGACTTCGTCGCCGACCTGCCCGCCGAGGGCGCGTCGCCGGCCTGACCCGGCGTCCGAGAGGGCACCATCGAGGGCCGGTGCGGTCGGTCAGGACCCACTCCGCGGGCGTGAGGCGCCCCGGCGACGGAAGTCCGCAGAGCTCGCAGACGGTGGTGGGGATGTCCGAGGACAAGACACGTGGGTGGTTCCGGGGGTCCCGGGACACCACCCAGATCGACCTCGGCACGGGTGTGGCCGTCGGTGTGCAGCACACCCGGCAGATCGCGGGGGCGCGCGGCCCGGCGGCACCCGTGCACCACGAGACCGTGCAGGTCGACCTGGACCGGGTGCCCGCCCCGTCGGTGTCCTCCGGGGACCGCGACCCCGACCCGTCGGCCGACACCGGGTCCATCGCCCTGGAGGACGTCCGGGTGCGGACGGTCGAGGAGCACCTCGACCTCATCCTCGCCGCGGCACCCACTCCCGACCCGATCGAGCTCGCCGTCCTGGACGCCCAGGGCCTGCTGTGCGCCGAGCACGTGGTCGCCGTCCGCGACCTGCCCGCCTTCGACCAGGCCGGCCTCGACGGCTACGCCGCCCGCTCGGTGGACCTGGTCGGCGCCTCCCTCGAGCAGCCGGTGCCGCTGGCCGTCGTGGGGGAGTCCGTCGCCGGCCCGGCCGAGCCCACCTCGATCGCTGCGGGCCTGACCCAGAAGGTCGCCGTCGGCTCGATGCTGCCCACCGGCGCCGACGTCGTGGTCCCCGCGGTGTGGACCGACCAGGGCCAGGCCCGGGTGGGGGTGCACGCCGAGCTCGCCCCGGGCAGCTACGTCCGGCTCGCCGGGGACGACGTCCGCACCGGGGACACCGCCGTCGGGGTCGGCACCCCGATCGGCCCGGCCCAGATCAGCCTGCTCGCCGCCGTCGGCCGTGAACGGGTGCTGGTCCGGCCGCGCCCGCGGGTGGCCGTGCTGTGCGCCGGCAGCGAGCTCGTCGACGTCGGCACGGTCCCGGTCCCCGGCCAGGTCGTCGACGTCAACAGCTACGCCCTCGCCGCGGCCGCCCGGGACGCCGGCGCGGAGGCCTACCGCTCGGGCATCGTGCCGCGCGACCGCCGCCGGCTGGTCGAGCTGCTGGAGAGCCAGCTGCTGCGCAGCGACGTGGTGCTCATCGCCGGCACGTTCGCCGGCGGCGGCTTCGACCTGGTCCAGGAGGCCCTCGCCGAGCTCGGCCAGGTGCAGTTCACCCAGGTCGCCATGCACCCGGGCCCGGAGCAGGCCTTCGGTCGGCTGGGTCGCGACGGCGTGCCGGTCATCTGCGTGCCGGGGGAGCCGGTCGCCGCGCTGGTCGCCTTCGAGGTCTTCGTGCGGCCCGCGATCCGGCTGATGCTCGGCAAGCGCCAGCTGTTCCGGCGCACCGTGCAGGCGGTGTCGGCCCAGCACCTGGTCTCCCCGCTGGGCTACCGGCAGTACGTGCACGGCCAGGTCATGCGGCACCCCGACGGCGGCTACGTGGTCGAGCCGGTCGGTGGCGGAGACCCCGGTGGCGACGCGGTGCTGGCCCGGATGGCGCGGGCGAACTGCCTGATCGTCGTCGACGAGGACGTCACCGAGGTCGAGCCCGGTGGGCTGGTCACCGTCATGCCCATGCTGCTCGGCGGCTGAGCCGGCCCGGTGTCCGCGCTGTGGGACGACCCGGCCCAGCACCCCGGATGGCCGGCCACGCTGGCGCACGGCGAGGTCGAGCTGCACCCGTTGCGCCGCTCCGACGCCGACGCCTGGTCCCGGCTGCGCCGGGAGAACGAGGCGTGGCTGGCGCCCTGGGAGCCGACCGCCCAGGCCGACTGGGCTGCCCGGCACACCCCGCAGGTCTACCGGGCCATGCGCCGGGCGGCGGACCGACGGGCCCGACTGGGCAGCTCGCTGCCCTTCGCCGTCCGGCACCGGGGTCGGCTGGTCGGGCAGGTGACGGTGGACAACGTCGTGCGCGGGGCGCTCCGCTCGGCACACCTGGGCTACTGGATCGACCGGGGGGCAGCCGGGCAGGGCGTGGCGTCGCTGGCGGTCGCCCTGGTCTGCGACCACGCCTTCGGTCCGGTCGGCCTGCACCGGCTGCAGGCCGACGTCCGCCCGGAGAACGGGCCCAGCCGTCGGCTGGTCCAGCGGCTGGGCTTCCGCGAGGAGGGTCTCTTCCGGGGTTACCTGGACATCGACGGCGACTGGCGGGACCACGTCGGTCACGCGCTGTTGTCCACCGACCTGCCGGGCAGCGTGCTCGCCCGGTGGCGGCAGTCCGCCCCGTCCTGACCGCTCCCGGCGACACGCCGGCGGTGCGACACGCCGTCCCGCCGCGACACGACACGACAGAACTGCTGCGCGCCTCCCCCGTCGGGGGGAGAGGGGCCCCTACCGTGCACGACGAGTGACCCGTGTGACTCGTGTGACGCCAGGGATCGGTGTCGCACACGCGGGTGCCAAGGACGGATGCGGGGTGGTTGCGATGGGTTCGGGTGTTCTGCTGGCCGCACTGGTCGTGCTGTGGTTCGTGGTGCTGGTGCCGATGGTCGTCACTCGGGGTGACGTGACACCGGCCCGCACGGGCGCAGTCGGCTCGGGGCGCACGTTGCAGCGACGACGGGTCGTGGACCCGGTCGTCCACGCCGGCACCGAGCGGGTGGAGATCGACCGTGCGGCGCTGGTGGCCACCGGTGAGCTCACCGTCGACGTCCACGCCCTGCGTCGCCGCACCCTGGCCGGCCTGGCCGGGCTCGCGCTGCTGACCCTGGTCGGCGCGCTGGTCTACCGGCCGTGGCTGTGGGCGCCGCACCTGCTGCTCGACGTCGCGACCGTCGGGTACCTGATGGTCGTGCGGGCCGCCGCG
>JAOPVM010000223.1 GCA_025966215.1 Klenkia sp. | reverse complement strand
GTGCGCAGCTCACCGCCCGGGATGGACTCCGCGGTGGCGTCCGGGCGCTCCCAGTAGCCGGGCACGACCTGCGGCCCGGACGTGGCGAACTCCCCGACCTCGCCGACGGGCAGCTCCTCGCCGTCCTCGCCCAGGACGCGGACGACGGTGTCGTAGACCGGGACGCCGACGCTCAGCGCACCCGAGTTCTCGTCCACCGGCGCCTTGACCCCGAACGGGACCCCGTGCGACGGGCTGTTGGTCTCGGTCAGCCCGTAGATGTTGTGCACGTAGACGCCGAGGGACTCCTCGAGCTGGTCGGTGACCGCCGGGGCGATCGGGGCGCCACCGGAGTAGACGGCCCGCAGGGAGGTGAAGTCCTCCCGGCTGGCCCCGGTCGCGTTGCCCAGTGCGATGAACACCGCGATGGCGCCCACGGTGAACGTCGGCCGGTGCTCGCGGATCGCCTCCAGCACCACGTCGGGGTGGAACCGGTGCGCCAGCACCAGCGGGCAGCCGACCAGCATCGCGATCGCGACGTGCCCGATCAGCCCGGTGATGTGGAACAGCGGCGCGACCCCGAGCACGGAGTCCTGCGCGCCCAGCTGCATCCACTCCCGGTAGGTGTAGGCGTTGAACACCATCGTCGAGTGGGTGTTCATCGCCCCCTTGGGTCGCCCCGTCGTCCCCGACGTGTAGGTCAGGACGCCGATGTCGTCGCCGCGCAGCTGCACCGGCGGCGGCTGCTCCCCGGCGTGGGCCGCCAGCAGCCCGGCCAGGTCCAGGGTGCCCTCGGGGGTGCTCTTCACGACCCCGTCGAAGAGCCGGGGGTCGGCTCGGGTCTGGTGGTCCAGGCCCGAGCAGGTGACGACGGTGCTCACCTGCGTCTCCCCGGCCTCGATGACGCCCCGGGCCACCGTGTCGTACAGCTCGTCCAGGCACAGCAGGGCCGTGGCACCGGAGTCGGCGAGCAGGTAGGTCAGCTCGGCGGACTTGTTCATCGGGTTGATCGCGACCGCGGATCCGCCGGCCTTCCACGCCCCGAGCAGCCCGATGACGAACGCCGGGTCGTTCTGGACGTAGAGACCCATCCGGTCGCCGTGCGCGAAGCCCGCACCCAGCAGCCCGACCGCGAGCGCGTCGGAGGCCGCGTCGAGGTCCCGGTAGGTGAGCGTGCCGTCGAAGTAGCGGATCGCCACCGCGTCGGGGGTGGCCGTCAGGGTGGCCTCGAAGACCGCCAGCAGCGTGTCGTGCTCGGGGGTGATCGAGGCCGGCTGGCCCTCGCCGTAGAGGGCCAGCCAGGGCTTGTCGGTGTAGACGCTCATGACGCGGTCAGCGGATCGCGACCGGGTTGACCGGGGCGCCGGTGCCGTTGACGACCTTCAGCGGGGCGGCGACGTAGAGGAACGTCCACCGGTTGTCCGCGGCGCACGCGTCGGCCAGGTCGTCGAGCCAGGCGATCTCGGTGAGCGTCACGCCCAGGTTGCGCATCAGGGCGCAGTGCAGCGGCAGGGCGACGCCGGACACCGGGTCGGTGGTGACCTCGTTGGCGATGGTGTCGGTGACCAGGTTGGGGATCTCGGTGCGCTGGAACCACTCGACCAGCTCACGGGAGTAGGTCAGACCGGGCTCGATGAAGCCGTCGTAGAAGCTGGTCGGGTCGTTGAGCTCGTACCAGTACTTCATCCAGCCGGTCCGGATCACCAGGATGTCGTGCGGCTGGATCTCCACGCCCTGCGCGGCCGCCGCGGCCTCGAGGTCGGTGTGGTCGAAGGTCTCACCCTTGTCCAGGTAGGGCTTGCCGCGGAAGCGGGCCATGTCGATCAGCACCCCCCGCCCGACGATGCCCTTCTCCGCGATCGGCAGCACCGAGGCCTTCTGCATGGCGTCGACGGTGGATCGGGCGTCGTAGCCGTTCCAGAGCTTGCCGTCGTACCAGACGTGGCCCAGCGCGTCGTACTGCGTGGAGCCCTGCAGGAAGATCCTCGCGGTGTCGTCGGCGTAGTGCAGGCCGCCGGGGAACTGGGGGGCGCCGTCGCCGTCCCAGGTGGACTCGTCGAGCTCGTTCTGCCGCTTGATGCCCTCGCGACCGGGCCACAGCGGGTCACCGGGCGCCTCGGCGCGACCCATCTGGATCTGCAGCGTGAAGGTCTCGCCTGTCTTGATGTGCTGAACACCGCGGAGCACCTCGGCGGCGTCGAGGTAGTTCAAGGCACCCAGCTCGTCGTCGGGGCCCCACTTGCCCCAGTTGGACGGGGCGTCCTCACCCAGGACCTCGCGCATGGCAGGAACGTCGGACATCGTCGTCTCCAGTCTCGTCGGCCGCGCGAGGCCGGCGGCCGAGCGCTCGCACGGGGGTCGTGTTCAGCCGAATGATGCAGGTCACACCGTAGGGGGTCAAGGGCGGTTCGTGCGCCCCAGCAGGTCCAGGGCGAACCCCACGTAGCGCGCGGCGATGACCTGCGGCGTCGTGGGTCCGTCCGGCCGGTACCACTGCACGATCGCGGTGCACATGGTGACGACGGCGCGAGCCGCCTCGTGCGGTTCGGTGGTCGACAGTTGGCCGGCGGCGACGGCCGCGGCCACCTCCTCGTCGACCAGCTGCTGCTGGGCCCGCCGGATCGCGGCCAGCCGTGCGTGGTCCGCCGGCTGCAGGCTGCGCATCTCGCTGGCCCCCAGGAACGCCGTGGCCCGGCGGTGGCTGTGGCACAGCGCCAGGCACTCGACGAGCAGCGCGACCCGGGACAGCGGGTCGGCGCCCTCGGCCCGGGCGGCGTGCATCCGGCCGTCCAGGTCGGCCATGACCAGGTCCAGGAGGGCGACGAGCATGTCGTACTTGGACTCGTAGTAGTGGTAGAGCCCGGACACCGACAGCCCGGCCCGGCGGGCGATCGTGCGCATCGTCGAGCCGTGGTAACCGAAGTCCACGAGGACGGTGAGCGCCGCGGCCAGCGCGGGGTCCAGCTGCAGCTCCCCGTAGTCCCGCCAGTCCCCGGAGCCGTCGAAGACCCCGGCCCGAGCGCCTGGGGCGGTCCGGATCGGCACCGCCGCGGCGGTGCCCGCGGGGGCACCGGGGACGGCTGCGGACCCCCTGGCGGCGAACACCCGCTCCACGGGGACGCCGAGGAGCTCGGCGATCCGGGACACCCGGACCGCGCTCACCCCGGTGTGGCCGTTCTCGATCGCGCTGAGCGTCCCGGGGCTGACCTCGAGGAGCTCGGCCAGCCGGCGCAGGCTCAGACCACGCTCCTGGCGCAGTCGGCGGACCGCGTCGCCGATCCCTGGACCCCGCGCGCCCTCACTCATCGTCCCCACGTCGCACCCCCACCACCGAGCAGTGCTCGGGTTTCCTGAACGTTCAGCGGGGCTGACTGTAGGGGAAGCGGTACCGGGAAGGCCAGCAGCACCGGGCGTCGAGCAGCGGACGAGGTGGCTCTGCGGCGCTTGACATGCCCGAGAGGCCGCACGTCAGGTCGACGCTGTTCAGCTGAACGGACGCACGGGGCGGACAGTCCTCCGCCCCGGCGTCCCGCGACCCCCAGGAGACCCCGTGCGTGCAGCGCTGCTCACCGGCTGCAACCAGGACTTCGGGATCGGGACCGTCCCCCGACCCGACGATCACCAGCCCGAACGACGTGATCGTGGAGGTCGGCGGCGCCGGCTTCTGCCGCACCGACATCCACCTGTGGGACGGCCAGTTCGACGCCGCCCAGAAGGCCGCCGGCATCGACCTGCCCTTCGTCTGCGGCCACGAGACGGCCGGCTGGGTCGCCGAGGTCGGCGCCGGGGTGACCCACGTGTCGTGTCGGTCGGGGACGCCGTGCTGCTGCACCCGCTGGCCACCTGCGGCTACTGCAAGGCCTGCCGCGCCGGCGACGACATGCACTGCACCGCCGGCATGTTCCCCGGCGTCCACGCACCCGGCGTACGGCGGCCGGCTCGACGTGGAGATCCTGTCCGAGGCGCTCTTCCCCGAGACGAGCTTCGTGGGCAACATCTGCGGCACCTACAACGAGCTGGTCGAGCTGGTGGCGCTCACCGCCCGCGGTGCGGTCACCCTGACCACCACCACGTTCGGCCTCGACCAGGTCAACGAGGCACTGCACGCCCTCGAGGAGGGCCGCATGATCGGCCGCGGCGTCCTCGTCCCGCACCAGCCCGGACCGACCGGTCCGACCCCGACTGCGAGGAGACACCCGTGTTCACCGTGACGTTCGTGATCCAGGAGAAGCCCGGCACCGACCGGGCCACCGCCCTGAAGCACTGGGGGACGACGCACGCCGACCTGGTCCGCCAGGTGCCCGGCGTGCAGCGCTACGTGCAGCAGCACGCGGTCGCCGGCCCCGACGGCGACCCGCCGTTCCTCGGTGTCGCGAGCCTGTACTTCGCCGACCAGGCCGCCTTCGAGACGGCGGCGGCGTCCCCGGAGTTCGGTGCCGCGGTGGCCGACGTGGCGAACTTCGGCAGCCCGGAGCTGGCCACGGCCTTCACCGAGGACCACGTCATCGTCGGCTGATGCACCCCCTCGGCCGGCCGGGACCACACCCGGTCGGCCGATGGGCCCTCAGAGCTGGTCGTGCCCCCGGGCCACCAGCTCGGGCACCATCGCGCCCAA
>JAOPVM010000212.1 GCA_025966215.1 Klenkia sp. | reverse complement strand
CTGCTCACCGTCGTCGACGTCGTGCTGCTCCTGGTGGGCGGGGGCTCGCTCCGCTAGAAGGGGTCGGTGCCCCGGCGGCGCTCCTGGTCGACGACCTCGGCGCGGTCCTTCAACCGCTCCAGCCCGGCCAGGGGGCGCGACATCCGGTGGTTGCCGGCGAGCTTCTCCTCCGTGCGGTCCAGGAACCCCCAGTAGCCGGCGGTGAACGGGCAGGCGTCGTCCCCGATGCGCTTCCTGGGGTCGTACCGGCAGCCGCCGCAGTAGTCGCTCATCCGGTCGATGTAGGCCCCGCCGGAGGCGTAGGGCTTGGTGGCGAGCACCCCGCCGTCGGCGTACTGGCTCATCCCGACCACGTTGGGCACCATCACCCAGTCGTAGCCGTCGACGAAGAGCCGGTGGAACCAGTCGGTCATCGCCTGCGGGGCGATGCCGCGCTGCAGGGCGTAGTTGCCCAGCACCATCAGCCGCGGGATGTGGTGCACCCAGCCGCGGGCCCGCAGGTCACCGACCACGCCGGCCAGGCAGGCGGCGTCGACCCGGCTGGTGTCCAGGTCGGCCAGCCAGTCGGGGACGGCGGCGTGCGCGTCGAGGGCGTTGCCCTCCCGGTAGTCCCGGCCCAGGAACCAGTAGAGGTGCCAGACGTAGTCGCGCCAGCCCATGACCTGGCGGACGAAGCCCTCGACGGAGTTCAGCGGCAGCCCGGCGCCGTCGGCCACGGAGTCCCGGTAGGCGGCCTCGGCCCGGTGGACGACCTCGACCGGGTCGACCAGGCCCAGGTTCATCGGCGCCGACAGCAGCGAGTGCGCCAGCCACGGCTCCCCGGCGAGCATCGCGTCCTCGTGCGGGCCGAAGGCGGCCAGCCGGTGGTCCAGGAAGTCGCGCAGCCGGTGCAGCGTCTCGCGGCGGGTGGCCGGGAACAGCCGCGGCCCGTCGTCGCCGACGAAGGAGACGTCGCCGTCGGCCTCCCAGCGGTCCAGGTCGGCACGCACCTGCTCGTCGATCTCGTCCTCGGCCGGCAGCCAGGGCGCCGGCGCCGGGGAGCGGCCGTCCTCCGGCGGGGGCTCGCGGTTGTCGGCGTCCAGGTTCCAGCGGCCACCCACCGGTTCGGCACCGTCCATCAGCACCTCGTGCCGCCGCCGGGCATCGCGGTAGAAGTCCTCCATCAGCAGCGACCGGCCGCGGCGGCCGGTCGACCGCCCGCCCGCCCAGGCCGCGAAGTCGGCCTGACTGGTCACGAAACCGCGGGCGGCGAGCACCTGCAGCCCGTCGCGGGCCAGCACGAGGTCCCGCCCGCCCCAGGTGGTCGGCGCGCAGACGCTCACCGGGCCCTCGACCCGGTCCAGCGCCTCCCCGTAGGTGTCGGTCTGCAGGAACACGGCCTGGTCGCCCAGCTCGGCAGCACGGTGCCGCAGTGCCGACAGCACCAGGTGGGCCTTCTGCCGGTGGAAGCGGCGGCGGCGGAAGACCGCCCGGGACTCGACCAGCAGCACCTCCTGCTGCGGGGTGTCCAGGAAGTGCGGGCCGAGCTGGTCGGCGAAGCACCACCGGCGGGTGCCGGGCGCGCGCTCGGGGAAGTCGGCCAGCGCCGGGTCCTCGGCTGCCCGACCGTCGTCCTCGGCGTCGACGGCGTGCCCCTGCGTGCTGTGTGCGGCCACGGGCCTCACCTCCCCGCGCGCATGGTGGGCAGACCGTTAGGCTCAGCGCGACTCGAGCCACCGACGTCCGGTGGCTGTGCTGCTCCTGGAGGTCCCCCGCCGTGAACCGCGTCCTGCGCACCGCCACCGTCGGCGCGCTGCTGCTGTCCCCGGTGCTCCTGACCTCCTGCAGCGCCGGTCAGATCGCCCAGACCGCCACCCAGGACCGCGACATCCGCGGCGGGCAGGCCGACGTGGGCGACATCCACCTGCGCACCGCGTCGACCGCCTACCCGACCGACGGGCTCTTCGAGGCCGGGGACGACGCCCGCCTGCTGGTGGCCATCGCCAACTCCGGGCCCACCGACGACGTGCTGACCGACGTCTCCGGGCCCGGCTTCGAGTCCGTGGAGATCGTCGACCCCGAGGCCGACCCGTCGGCGACCGAGCCCACCACCGCACTGACCATCCCGGCCGGCGGCAACGTCTACGTCGGCGACGGCGGCCCCTCGGTCACCCTCGTCGGGCTGACCGAGGACGTCACCCCCGGCCGGTCCCTCGAGGTCACGATGACCTTCGAGAACGCCGGCGAGGTCACCCTGCCCGTGCTCGTCGGCACCCCGTCGCTCGACCTGCCCCGCGGCGAGGAGTTCGACTTCCACGGCGAGGAGTAGTCGCCCCGTTCTGTCGTACCCACCGGGCACGATGGACCTGTGCCACCGACCAGCCTGAAGTCCCGCCCCGGCCACCGTTGCACCGAGTGCGGCTACGCCTCCGCCAAGTGGGTCGGCCGCTGCCCGGAGTGCCAGGCCTGGGGCACCATCGCCGAGGTCGGCGCCACCGCCAGCGGCGGCCTCCGGTCGGTACAGGCCGGCCCCACCACCGGCCGGGCCCGCCCGATCGCCCAGGTCGAGCTCGCCGGCGCCCGCGCGGTGCCCACCGGCATCGAGGAGTTCGACCGGGTGCTGGGCGGTGGGCTGGTGCCCGGGGCCGTGCTGCTGGTGGCCGGGGAGCCCGGGGTGGGCAAGTCCACGCTGCTGCTCGAGGTGGCCCACCGGGTGGCTGCGTCCAACGGGCCCACCCTGGTCGTGTCCGGCGAGGAGTCCGCAGCCCAGGTACGGCTGCGCGCCGAGCGGATCGGCGCGCTGCACGACGAGCTGTTCCTGGCCGCGGAGACCGAGCTGTCCGCGGTGCTCTCGCACATCGAGGACGTGAACCCCACCCTGCTGGTGCTCGACAGCGTGCAGACCGTCCGGTCCCCCGCCGTCGACGGCACCGACGGCGGGGCCACCCAGGTGCGGGCCGTGGCCAGCGCGCTCACCGGCATCGCCAAGTCCCGCGGGATGACGGTGATCCTGGTCGGGCACGTCACCAAGGACGGCGCGATCGCCGGACCCCGCGCCCTCGAGCACCTGGTCGACGTCGTGATCAGCGTCGACGGCGAGCGGCACTCCACCCTGCGGATGGTGCGGGCCACCAAGAACCGGTTCGGCCCGGCCGACGAGATCGGCTGCTTCGAGATCGGCGACGGCGGCGTCATCGGCGTCCCGGACCCCTCGCACCTGTTCGTCTCCCGCCGCACCTCACCGGTGGCCGGCAGCGCGGTGACGGTGACGATGGAGGGCAGCCGGCCCCTGCTCGCCGAGGTGCAGGCACTGGTGGCCCCCTCGGGCGGCGGGTCACCGCGTCGGGCGGTCAGCGGCCTGGACCCGCAGCGGGTGGCGATGATCAACGCCGTCGTCGAGCGGCGGGGCGGGGTGAAGCTGGCCGACGCCGACGTGTTCGCGGCCTCCGTGGGCGGGGTGAAGATCACCGAGCCCGCGGCCGACATGGCCCTGGCGCTGGCGATCGCCTCGGCCAGCAAGGACCGCGCGGTCCCCGGCAACGTCATCGCCCTCGGCGAGGTCGGGCTGTCGGGTGAGATCCGGCGGGTCGGCGGTACCGGCCGTCGGCTGGCCGAGGCAGCCCGGCAGGGCTACACCGTCGCGCTGGTCCCCCCGGACGCCGGGCAGGCCCCGCCGGGGATGCGGCTGGTCGAGGTGGCCGACCTGGGCGCGCTGTTCGCCAAGCTGTTCTGAGTCCCGGGCGGCCCCGGCGCGCCCGGAGCGCGGGCCCCCGGCCAGGGCGTCACCTAGACTCGGCCCCCGCACCACCCGTCGTAGTCAGGAGCCCGAGTGCCCCCCGCAGTGGACCCCGAGGTCGCCCTCCGCGAGCTCCTGGGACGGATCGCGCCGGGGACGGCGCTGCGGGACGGACTGGAGCGGATCCTCGCCGGGCGCACCGGTGCGCTCATCGTGCTGGGCTACGACCGGGTCGTCGAGTCCCTCTGCACCGGCGGGTTCGCCCTGGACGTGGCGCTGTCGGCGACCCGGCTCCGCGAGCTCGCCAAGATGGACGGGGCGGTGATCGTCTCCTACGACGGCACCCGGATCGTACTGGCCGTCGTGCACCTAATTCCCGACCCGACCATCCCCACCGAGGAGTCGGGCACCCGGCACCGCACCGCCGAGCGGGTCGCCCTGCAGACCGACTTCCCGGTGCTGTCGGTCAGCCAGTCGATGCACATCATCAGCGTCTACGTGGCCGGTCGCCGGTACACCCTCGAGCACCCCACGACGATCCTGGCCCGCTCCAACCAGGCCCTGGCCGCCCTGGAGCGCTACAAGCTCCGGCTCGACGAGGTCGCCTCCACGCTGTCCGCACTGGAGATCGAGGACCTGGTCACCGTCCGCGACGCGACGAGCGTGAGCCAGCGGCTGGAGATGGTCCGCCGGATCGCCGACGAGATCGAGGGCTTCGTCGTCGAGCTGGGCACCGACGGCCGGCTGCTGGCCCTGCAGCTGGACGAGATGCTGGCCGGGGTCGAGGAGGACCGCGGGCTGCTGGTCCGTGACTACCTGCCCACCGACGGTCGGCGCACGCCCGCGGGCGAGGAGGTCCTCACCGACCTGCGCGCGCTCACCGCCACCGAGCTCCTCGACCTGTCCGCGGTGGCCCGCTGCTACGGGCTGCCGACGTCGCCCGAGGCACTGGACTCCCCGGTGAGCCCCCGTGGGTACCGGTTGCTGGCCCGGGTGCCCCGGCTGCCCGCCGGGATCATCGACAAGCTCGTCGTCCACTTCGGTGGGCTGCAGAAGCTGCTGGCCGCCACGATCGAGGACCTGCTGTCCGTGGAGGGCGTCGGAGAGGCCCGGGCCCGCGGCATCCGCGAGGGGCTGTCGCGGCTGGCCGAGACCTCGATCCTCGACCGGTACAGCTAGACCAGGCTGAACGGGACCGCGGGGCCGACCGCGGTGTCCAGCCGGGCCTGCAGCTGGTAGGCACCCGGCGCCGGGGTGACCCGCTCGCTCGCGCAGCCCGGCGTGCTGGTCAGGCCGCCCCACACCAGGGGGTAGCTGAGCACCTCACCGGCGGCCAGCGTCCGTGGCTCGCTGCTGACCTCGGGGAAGCAGTCCTGGCTGCCCCAGAGCCGGGTGCCGGCGCCGTCGAGCAGCACGATCTCGCGCAGCCCGGCGTCCAGGCTGCGGGTGCAGGAGACCGGCGAGGTGTTGGTGACGGTCAACGCGAAGGTCGGCTTGCTGCCCACCGCCGCCTGCGCCGGGTCGGCGGCGACCCCGACGGCGATCATGTCGTCACCGCAGGCCTGACCCTCGGTGTAGACGGGTCCGGCAGGCGTCTGCGGGGCCGGTGCGGGCTCCACGGGGGCCGGCTCGGTCGTGGTGGGCGCCGGTGCGGTGGGGGTCTCCCCGGCGGCCAGCGACGGCACCACCTGCTCCAGGGACGGCGCGGGCAGCACCGGGGAGCCGGCGTCGGTCTCCTCGGCGACGGCCGTGGTGTCGGTCCCGCCGGCGACGGCGGAGACCACGGCCCACCCGCCCCCGACGACCAGGGCGACCAGGAGCCCGAGCAGCAGCGCACGTCGCCGCCAGTAGACGGCGGGAGGCAGCTCGCCGACCGGATGCAGCACCCTGTGACGCTAACCGCTGCACGCCGCCCGGCCCGAGCGGCTCGCCGCGACCCCACGCGGTGGACCGGGAGGTCTGGTGCCGGCCGGGCACCCGTGCCAGGCTCCGCCCGTGATCCTCGTCGTCGCCCGTGCCCTGGCCCGCCCTGACGGACGGGCCGACCTGGTCGCCCTGCTGGTCGAGGCCGCCCGCGCCTCCCGCCAGGAGCAGGGCAACCTCTCCTACGCCTTCCACGCCGACCTGGAGGACCCCAACGCGCTGGTGTCGGTCGAGGAGTGGGAGACCCGGGAGGACCTGGACCGGCACATGGGCACCCCCGGCCTGGCCGCGCTGCTGCAGGCGCTGCCGCCGCTGGTCACCGCCGACCCCACCATCACGGTGCACGAGGTCGCGGCCACCGCCCCCTACGGCGGCTGACCGGCCCCACGGGGGCGCTGGGAGACTGGCTGCCCGTGAGCCCCTCCCCCGCTGCGGACACGGCGCCCGGCGATCTGGTCGTCGACTGGTACTCCTGGGCTGCCCGGGACCTGCCCTGGCGCACGGCCGGGGTGGACGCCTGGGCGGTGCTGGTCAGCGAGGTGATGCTGCAGCAGACCCCGGTCGCCCGGGTCGAACCGCGCTGGCGGGAGTGGCTGCACCGGTGGCCCACCCCGGCCGACCTCGCCGCCGCCTCCCCCGGCGACGTCATCCGCGCCTGGGGCAAGCTGGGTTACCCACGCCGCGCCATGCGCCTGCAGGCCGCTGCCACGGTGATCGCGGCCGAGCACGGCAACGTCGTCCCCGACGACGTGGCCGTGCTGGAGTCGCTGCCGGGGATCGGCACCTACACCGCCCGGGCCGTGGCCTGCTTCGGCTACGGGCAACGCCAGCCGGTGGTGGACACCAACGTGCGACGGGTGGTCGCCCGACTGGTGCACGGTCGGGCCGAGGCCGCTGCGGCCCGCGCCACCGACCTCGACGACATCGCCGCCCTCACCCCGGCGGACCACGACCGTGCGGTCCGGTTCTCGGTGGCGGTGATGGAGCTGGGCGCGCTGGTCTGCGTGGCGGGCACCCCCCGCTGCGGGGTCTGTCCGGTGCGGACGGTGTGCGCCTGGCGGCTGGCCGGTTCCCCGCCGTACGACGGCCCGCCCAAGCGGGTGCAGCGGTTCGCCGGCACCGACCGGCAGGTGCGCGGGCGGCTGCTGGACGTGCTGCGGGCCGCGTCGGACCCGGTCCAGGCGGCCGAGCTGGACGCCGTGTGGTCCGACGCCGTCCAACGCTCCCGCTGCCTGGACTCCCTGCTGGTGGACGGCCTGGTCGTGCAGACCGACGACGACAGGTTCGCTCTCCCCTCCTGAGCGCCTCTGCCGAGGGGGGCGGACGCGGCGAGGGCCGCCACCCGCGTGTGCGGGTGACGGCCCTCGTCAGGTGAGGTGTCGGCACGTCCTCAGACGGACGGTGCGCCGTCCTCGTCACCGTCGGCGCCCGAGAGGGCGACCGGCGGGGTGTCGGGCAGGTCGATCGGCTTGGCCTCCCCGCGGAAGGTGAACGTCGACTTGGTGGTGTCGGCGTTCTCGTCGACGTCGACCACGATGATCTGGCCGGGGGCCAGCTCGCCGTAGAGGATCTTCTCCGAGAGGGCGTCCTCGATCTCGCGCTGGATGGTGCGACGCAGCGGACGCGCACCGAGCACGGGGTCGAAGCCACGGGCACCGAGCAGCTTCTTGGCCGCGGGGGTGACCTCGAGCGACATGTCCTTGGTGGCCAGCTGCCCCTCGACCCGGGCGAGCATCAGGTCGACGATGTGGACGATCTCGTCCTCGGTCAGCTGGTGGAACACGACGATGTCGTCGATGCGGTTGAGGAACTCGGGCCGGAAGTGCTGCTTGAGCTCCTCGTTGACCTTGAGCTT
>JAOPVM010000191.1 GCA_025966215.1 Klenkia sp. | reverse complement strand
ACCGTCTACGACGCCGTCCGCCGGGCCCTGCGGGAGTCCCTGGCCCGATCCGAGCGCCGACCCCTGGTGCTCGCCCACGTCGCCCACGGCTACGCCACCGGTGCCTCGCTGGTGCTCACCGTCCTCGCCGACCGGGACGACGACCTGCCCCTGCAGCAGTGGCTGACCGCCAAGCGCGCCGCGACCGACGCGCTGCTCGCCGCCGGCGGCACGCTGACCCACCACCACGGCGTCGGCGCGGACCACCGGCCGTGGCTGGAGCAGGAGGTCGGCGCCCTCGGCGTGGACGTGCTGCGGGCGGTCAAGACCCGGCTGGACCCGCAGGGCGTGTGCAACCCCGGCGTCCTCCTGCCGGGGTGACCCGCCGGTCGGGGGTTTGCGTCCGCTCAGCTGGGCTACAGGCGCGGCATGACCGAGCCCGCGGAAGAGACCGCCCCCGAACACGGCTCGATCTCCCTCGTCGACGACGGGGCGCTGCTGGTGTTCACCGGCGAGATCGACAAGGACGTCGTGCGGCACTTCCGGGTGACGGTCCGCCCGGCCCAGTGGCCGGCCCGGGTCGACGCCCGCGACGTCACCTTCATGAGCTCGGCCGGGCTGGAGCTGATGGTCCACCTGGCCCGCAAGCAGAAGCGTGCCGGCGCCGAACTGGAGCTCGTGGAGCCCCCCTCCTCGTTGCGGCTGCTGCTCAACCAGACCGGGCTGAACCGGGTCTTCCGCTCCGTCCCCGCGCCGGTCACCCCGGCCTGAGCCCGGGCCCGCCGCCGATCTCGGCCGCCACGGCCACCAGCTCCGCCAGCACCACCGCCACCGCGCGACGTTCGGCCACGTCCGGGCGGACCAGCACGTCCACCTGACGGCCGGCGCGCGCCCCGGCCAGCGGCACGAGCCGGACGCCGGGGTGCCCTCCGCAGGCGAAGCGCGGCAGCAGTGCGATGCCGTGCCCGGCGGCCACCAGCGCCTCCACGACGTGGAAGTCGTTGATCCGCTGCACCACCCGGGGCGTGGTGTCCGAGCGCAACCCGACGTCGGCCAGCGCCCGGGCCAGCGGGAACCCGGTCCGCACGCTGATCCAGTCCTCATCGGCCAGGTCGGCCGGGGTGAGGGACGCCCGGTCGGCCCACCGGTGGTCCACCGACAGCGCCACGTCCAGCGGCTCGCGCAGCAGCGGCACCACCCGCACCCCCTCGCCCCACCCGGGCTCACCGTCCTCCGGGCGGTGCGCGACGACCAGGTCGTGGCTGTCGGTGAGGGCGGCGAACGCCCGCTGGGCGACGTCCTCGTCGGAGCAGCGCAGCTCGATGCCGCCCCGCGCGGCCACCCGGGTCAGCAGCCGGGGGAAGAGCAGCCACGCCCCGGACTGGAAGGCGGCGACCCGCACGGTGCCGGTGGGCCCGTCCTGGAAGACCGCGCAGGCGGTGCGGGCCCGCTCCAGGGCGACCGCGACGTCGACGGCGGCGTCGGCCAGCGCCTCCCCCGCGGCCGTCAGCCGCACCCCGCGCCCGACCCGCTCGGTCAGCGCGACCCCGGCATCCCGGGTCAACCCGGCCAGCTGCTGGGAGACCGCCGACGGCGTCAGGTGCAGCACCCCGGCGGCGGCGGTCACCCCACCCTGGCTTCGCACCGCCCGCAGAGTCTCCAACGCCCGCACGTCCATGCAGTGACGCTACAACGACAGCTCACGAGCATTCGATGGTGCCGAACGGTCCGCGACCGCAGGATCGACCCGTGCCCACCCGCGACCGCCTGCTCGCCTGTCTCGTCGCCGTCACGTGGGGGCTGAACTTCCCGGCCATCCACCTGTCGCTCGAGCAGTTCCCCCCGTTCTTCCTGGTGGCTCTGCGGTTCGCGCTGATCGCCGTCCCCACGGTGTTCCTGGTCCGTCCGCCCGGGGTCCCCTGGCGCTGGGTGCTCGGCTACGGAGCCGGGTTCGGCGTCCTGCAGTTCCTCTTCCTGTACGCGGCGATGGCGGCGGGGATGCCGACCGGGCTGGCCTCGCTGGTGCTGCAGTCCTCGGCGCCCTTCACCGTCCTGCTGGCCGCCGTGCTGCTGCGGGAGCGGCTGACCGGGCGGCAGGCCCTCGGGGTGGCGCTGGCCGTCGCCGGGCTGGCGGGGATCGCCCTGCACCGCGCCGACGTCGACGGCGGTGCGCTGCTGCTGCCGGTGCTGCTCACCCTCTGCGGCGGGCTGGGCTGGGCGCTGGGCAACCTGTGCACCCGGCAGGCCCACGCGCCGCGACCCTTCGCCCTGACGCTGTGGATGAGCGTGGTCCCCCCGGTGCCCATGCTGGTGGTCTCGCTGGCCGTCGAGGGCCCGACCGCCATCGGCGGCTCGCTCCGCACCCTGGGGACGACGACCGGGCTGCTCGCCCTCGTCGGTCTGGCCTTCACCGTGCTGGTGGCCACCCTGCTGGGCTCGGGGATCTGGGCGACGCTGATGAGCCGGCACCCGTCCTCGACGGTCGCGCCGTTCTCGATGCTGGTCCCGGTGGTCGGCACCGGGTCGGCCTGGCTGCTGCTGGGCGAGCCGACCACGGGCACCGAGCTCGCCTGGGGGGCCCTCGTGGTGGGCGGAGTGCTGCTCGGGTCGACCGGCAGGTCAGCGGTGGCGGCCCAGCGACGGCAGCCGCCCGGCCACGGTCCGGGCCAGGAAGCCCCCGACGACCGCGGCCAGCACGCAGATCACGATCACGAAGCCGCCGCCCACCGCCTCCACGCCCAGCGCCTGGAGGGCGAAGAACGACAGCCCGGCCACGAGCACGGCCAGGCCGAGCCCGAGCAGGACGACGAACCAGGTCGGCTGGGCGGTACGGGGCTCGCTCACCCGCACAGTCTGCCCCGGCTGGACCGGGGGGTGGACGCAGGGAAGGCTCTGCACCCATGACCGCCGCCCCGGTGACCGCCGACGTGTCGAGCTCCTCCCTGCCGCCCCGGGTGACCAGCGAGGTCGGCCGACTGCGCACCGTGATGCTGCACCGCCCCGGTGCCGAGCTGCGCCGGCTCACCCCGCGCAACAACGACCAACTGCTCTTCGACGGGGTGCCCTGGGTGGCCCGCGCCCAGGAGGAGCACGACGCGTTCGCCGAGGCGCTGCGCGGGCGCGGGGTCGAGGTGCTGCACCTGGACCGGCTGCTCGCCGACGTCATGGAGGTGCCGGCCGCCCGGGACGAGCTGATCTCCGCCGCCGTCGACGACCCCCGGCTGGGCGCGACGCTGCGGCACGCCACCACCGCGCACCTGTCCGGGCTGGGTGCGGCGGACCTGGCCGCGGTGCTCATCGCCGGACTGGCGCACGACGAGCTGCGGGGCGGCCGGGGCCTGGCCTACGAGCTGATGACCCGAGGGGACTTCGTCGTCCCCCCGCTGCCGAACCTGCTCTTCACCCGGGACTCCTCGGTGTGGGTCGGCGACCAGGTGGCGGTCACCTCGCTCACCATGCCGGCCCGGCTGCGCGAGTCGACGATCACCCGGGCCGTCTACAGCCACCACCCGCGCTTCGCCGGCACCGAGCAGCTCTACGGCCCCGAGCTGGAGCACCTCGAGGGCGGCGACGTGCTCGCCCTGGCCCCGGGCGTGCTGGCCGTCGGCGTCGGGGAGCGCACCACCGCCGGCGGGGCCGAGCGGGTGGCCCGGCGGGCCTTCGCCCGCGGCCTGGCGCACACCGTCCTCGTCGTCCCGGTGCCGCAGGAGCGGGCCACCATGCACCTGGACACGATCTGCACGATGGTCGACGTCGACGCCGTCGTCATGTACCCCAACCTGGCCGACCACCTGGTCGCCTGGACCGTCACCGCCGGCGAGCACCCCCCGGACGACGCCGACACCACCGAGCTGCGGGTGACCGGTCCGCAACCGCTGCTGGTCGCCGCCGCCGCCGCGATGGGCATCGACCGGCTGCGGGTCATCGACACCGGCCTGGACCCGGTCACCGCCGAGCGCGAGCAGTGGGACGACGGCAACAACACCCTCGCCCTGGCCCCGCGGCTGGCCGTGGCCTACGAGCGGAACACCGTCACCAACGCCGCGCTGGAGGCCGCCGGCATCGAGGTCGTGCCGATCGCCGGGTCCGAACTGGGCAGCGGCCGCGGCGGCCCACGGTGCATGAGCTGCCCCGTCGTCCGGGACGACCTCCCCGGCTGACCGGCGTGGTCGGTCGGTGGGTCATCATCTCCACCGACACGCAGAGCACGGTTCGGGAGGCGGCGGTGGTGCGGGACCTGTACGCCCGGCTGTTCGCCGCGCTCCCCACCCCGCACGTCGCGGTCACCCCGGACATGGTGGTCGTGGACGCCAACGACGCCTACCTGGCGATGTTCGGGCTGACCCGCGCGGGCGTGGTCGGCCGGGACATCGTGTCGCTGTTCCCGCCCGACCCGAGGAGCCTGGACTCCGACGGCACCCCGTTCATCCTGCAGTCCTTCCACCGGGCCGTGGCCACCCGGCGGCCGGACCCGATGCCGGTGGCCCGCTACGACATCGCCGACCGGGAGACCGGGATGGTCCGCGAGCGGTACTGGTCGCACCTGGCCGTGCCGGTCGTGGTGGACGACGAGGTCGCCCTGGTCGTCCAGGTGCTCACCGAGGTCACCGACTACGTGCTGGTCCAGCGGGCCGTACCGACCCCCACCGAGGACAGCTGGCGCGCCCGGGCCGAGGAGGTCGAGGCGCGGA
>JAOPVM010000168.1 GCA_025966215.1 Klenkia sp. | reverse complement strand
TGTCCGACGTGACGGACCTCGGCGACGCCAGCCTGTCCTACTCGAGCCTGTCCGGCTGGGAGGAGCGCGGCGTCCTGGACGGCTTCCTCGACCTCACCCGCTCGGTCTGGCGGACCCGCGCCTACGGGGACGTCTGGAGCAACACGATGCTCGCCGAGGGCGCGGTCGACGTGGCCTGCGAGCCCGAGGTGTCGCTGTGGGACATCGCGGCGATCGACGTCATCGTCCGGGAGGCCGGCGGGACGTTCACCGACCTGGACGGCACCCCGGGCCCGGCCGGCGGCTCCGCGGTGGCCACCAACGGCCACCTGCACAGCGAGGTGCTGACGGCGCTCGCCCCCCGCTGAGGGCGAGCGCCGGTCGGCTCAGAGCGAGCGGCCGCCGGTCCCGCCGGTGCCCTTGCCGCCCTGCAGCCGACGACGGACGTCGTCGATCTTGGCGCGGTTCTTCGGGTCCTTGGCGAACTGCTGGGCCTTGTCGGTGGCCTGCCGGATCGCCTTCTGACCCTGGGGGCTCTTGGCGAACTTCATGATCTTGTCGATGAGCGGCATGGCGCACATCCTCCTCGTGCTGGGACCCGGTCGGGTCCGATCGATGACGTCAACGTCGGCGCGGGCCGCGGCGTTCCGCTCAGTCGTCAGCGGGCTCCACGACCGGTCCGGCCGACCGCTGCGGGACGACGTCGAGCCCCACCCCGCGGGCAGCCAGCAGCGCGGCGCCGACCGCCGAGGCGCTGCGCACCTGCACGTGCTGCACCGGCCGGCCCAGGGCGTCGGCGAGCAGCAGCTGCACGCCGGGGTGACGAGCACCGCCGCCGGTGAGCAGCACCGGGCCCCCGTCGTCCGGGCCCGGGAGCAGCTCGGCCGCGGCGCCCACCGCGGTGACCACGCCCTCCAGGGCCGCCCGGCCCAGGTCGGCCCGGGTGGTTCCCGGGTGCAGCCCGGACCAGCCGCCGCGGTCGGCAGGACCGGCGACCCCGCCGCGCTCACCGGTCAGGAACGGTGCGAACCGCACCCCGCCGGCACCCGCCGGAGACGCCTCGAGGGTGCCGAGCAACGAGGCCCAGTCCATCCCGAGCACCCCTCGCACCCAGTCCCAGGCCAGCCCGGCGTTCTGCAGGGCCGCCATGGCGTACCAGCCGTCGCAGGTGTCGGCGTAGGTGTGGACGACGGGGCGCTCGACCGGCCAGGGCGTGGACACCGGGCGGAGCACCTGCGCACCGCTGCCCAGGTCGACCTGGGTCGCGGCGGTGCCACCGGTCCCCAGCAGCGCCAGCGGGGTGTCCGCGCCGCCCACCACCACCGGCACCTCCCCCAGCCCGGCCAGCTCGACGGTGCCCACGACGGCGTCGGACGGGCTGACCCTCGGGCAGAGGTCGAGACCGACCCCGGCCGCGGCGACCGCGGCGGGCGACCACCGCTCCCCCGGCAGGTCCCACAGCAGGGTGGCCGAGGCATCGCTGCGGTCGGTCACGGCAGGCCCGGGCAGGAGGGTGGCGCGCAGTGCGTCCTTGGGCAACAGCACCGCCGCCGAGCGGGCGAGCAGGGCCGGCTCGTGCTCGGCCAGCCAGGCCAGCAGCGGCCCGGTCATGCCGGCCACCAGCGGGTTGGCCAGCGCGGCCCGGTCGACGGCGGGCAGATCGGCCCACCGGTCCAGCTGCCCCGCGGCCCGCTGGTCCGGCCAGAGCAGGGCGGGTGCGAGCGCCGTCCCCGCGCCGTCGACGAGCACCGCGCCGTGCATCTGGCCGGAGAACCCCAGCCCCTGCACCCGGTGACCGGCCAACGCCGGGACGACCGCGGCGAGCGCCTCGTCGAACGCGGCTCGCCAGCGGGCCACCTCGGTCTGCGCCCAGCCCGGCTGCGGGGAGTCCACGGCGTACCCGACCTCCGCCTCGGCGACGACGGCACCGGCGGTGTCCAGGGCGGCCAGCTTGAGCCCGCTGGTGCCGAGGTCGGCGCCGAGGAGGAGGTCGGCCATCAGGTCAGAAGTCGAACCCGCCGGGACGGCCGTTGCGGTCGGCGAGCAGCCCGGCCAGCGTGGACACCGCGATCTCCGCCGGGGCCCGGGAGCCGATGTTGAGCCCGATCGGCCGGTGCACCCGCGCCACCTCGTCGTCCGGCACCCCCAGTGCGGCGAGCGCCGCGACGTGCGGACCCTCGTGGTGCGGGTTGCCCATCACGCCGATCCACCGGGTGCGCACCGCCAGGGCGTCCCGGAGGACCTCGCCGAGCTCCTCGCGGTGGTGGTCGCAGGCCACCACGTCGGCGTGCGGCTCGTCGGGTACCGCGGTCAGCACGACGGTGCCCTCCGGGAGTCCGTCGACATCCCGCCCGGCCGGGTCGACCAGCACCGGCGCGTAACCGCACCCGGCCCCCAGCCGCAGCAGCGCCGCGGCGACCGGGGAGGCGAAGACCGCGACCAGCACGCGGTCGGAGGCAGGCTCGGCTGCAGCGTGCCCGTGGGCGACCCCGCAGGTCGGGTCGCTCATCGGGCGGGGCTGTCGCCGTAGGCGTAGCCGGCGTTGGCGTAGCGACCGCCCTCGGCGGCACCGGGCGGGGCGATCTCCTCCAGCCGGGCCAGGTCGGTGTCGGTCAGCTCGACGGCGTCCGCGCCGGCGTTCTCCGCCAGGTAGGTGCGGCGCTTGGTGCCCGGGATGGGGACGACGTCGTCCCCCCGGGCGAGCACCCAGGCCAGCGCGAGCTGCCCGGCGGTCGCACCCTTCTCCCCCGCCATCGCCGTCACCGCGTCCACCAGGCGCAGGTTGGCCTGGAAGGCCTCAGCCTGGAAGCGCGGCATGTCCTTGCGGAAGTCGTCGTCCCCGACGTCGGCCGGGCTGGTGATCGCACCGGTCAGGAAGCCGCGGCCCAGCGGGGAGAACGGCACGATGCCGATCCCGTGCTCGCGCGCCACGGCCAGCACGCCGGAGGACTCCAGGTCCCGGGTCCACAGCGACCACTCGCTCTGCAGCGCGGTGATCGGGTGCACCGCGGCGGCCCGGCGGATCGACTCGGCCGAGGCCTCGGACAGGCCCAGGTACCGGACCTTGCCCTGCTGCACCAGCTCGGCCATCGCGCCGACGGTGTCCTCGATCGGCACCTGCGGGTCGACCCGGTGCTGGTAGTAGAGGTCGATGGTGTCCACGCCGAGCCGGCGCAGGCTGTCGGTGCAGCGGGCGTGCACGTTCTCCGGGCGGCCGTCGGTGACCATCGCCCCGGAGGCGTCGCGGGAGAGGGCGAACTTGGTGGCCAGCTGGACGTCGTCCCGGCGGGAGCGCAGCCGCTCGGCGAGCAGCTCCTCGTTGTGCCCGTCGCCGTAGACGTCGGAGGTGTCCCAGAAGGTGATGCCCAGGTCCAGCGCGCGGTCCAGCACGGCGAGGGACTCGTCGCGGTCGGCGGCCCCGTAGGACTGGCTCATCCCCATGCAGCCCAGCCCCTGCGCGGAGACCTCGAGGTCACCCAGCCTGCGTCGTGCGATCGGTGCGCTCATGTCCCGATCCTGCCCCTGACCTCCCCGCTCAGCCACGGGACAGCCCGTCGACGGCGTCCCGATCGGGGCGACCGACGTGGGGACGACCACGACGCCGTGGTCCAGGTGCCCGCCCGGCACGACCGGGGCGGTGCTCACCCTGTGCGCGTCGCGGATCCCGGTCAGCACCGGATCGCCCGGGCCGGAGCACGTCGGCGTCGACGCCGGGCCCTGCCCCGCCGGGGGTGGCCCGACACGTGGGATCGTCGGCACCGACCGGCGACCCCGCCCGCGCCACCCCACCCACGCTGGAGGACCTCTCGTGCAGTACGCCGAGTCCGTCGTCGACCTCATCGGGAACACCCCGCTGGTGCGACTCACCAAGGTCACCGAGCACCTGGGGCCCGACGCCCCGCTGGTGCTGGCCAAGGTCGAGTACGTCAACCCCGGCGGGTCGGTGAAGGACCGCATCGCCGTCCGCATGATCGACGCCGCCGAAGCCTCGGGCGCCCTGCAGCCCGGCGGCACCATCGTGGAGCCGACCAGCGGCAACACCGGCGTGGGCCTGGCGATCGTCGCCCAGCAGCGTGGTTACCGGTGCATCTTCATCTGCCCGGACAAGGTCAGCTCGGACAAGATCAACACCCTGCGGGCCTACGGCGCGCAGGTCGTGGTCTGCCCGACCGCGGTCGACCCGGCCGACCCCCGGTCCTACTACTCGGTGTCCGACCGGCTGGCCCGGGAGACCCCCGGAGGCTGGAAGCCCGACCAGTACTCCAACCCGGCCAACCCGCAGAGCCACTACGAGACCACCGGCCCGGAGATCTGGGCGCAGACCGACGGCCGGGTCACCCACTTCGTCACCGGTGCCGGCACCGGCGGCACCATCTCCGGCGTCGGGCGCTACCTCAAGGATGCCTCCGAGGGTCGGGTGCAGGTCATCGGCGCCGACCCCGAGGGCTCGGTCTACTCCGGCGGCACCGGTCGGCCCTACCTGGTCGAGGGCGTGGGCGAGGACTTCTGGCCCACCACCTACGACCCGACCGTCGCCGACGAGATCGTGGCGGTCTCCGACGGGGACTCCTTCGCGATGACCCGACGGCTCGCCCGCGAGGAGGGACTCCTCGTCGGCGGGTCCTGCGGGATGGCCGTCGTGGCGGCGCTGCGCGTCGCCGAGAAGCTGACCAAGGACGACGTCCTGGTCGTGCTGCTGCCCGACGGCGGCCGCGGCTACCTGAAGAAGATCTTCGACGACGAGTGGATGGCCGACTACGGCTTCGTCGAGGCCGCGGACGGCGAGACCGTCGGCGAGCTGCTGCGCGCCAAGTCCGGCGACGGTGACGCGCTGCCCGCCCTGGTGCACACCCACCCCACCGAGACCGTCCGCGAGGCGATCGACATCCTCCGCGAGTACGGCGTCTCGCAGATGCCGGTCGTGCGGGCCGAGCCGCCGGTCACCGCCGGCGAGGTGGTCGGGTCGGTCGAGGAGAAGGCGCTGCTGGACGCGCTGTTCTCCGGTTCGGCCGCGCTGTCGGACACGCTGGAGAAGCACATGAGCGCCCCGCTGCCGATCATCGGCTCCGGCGAGCCGGTGTCCGCCGCGGTCGCCGCCCTCGGTGGCGCCGACGCGCTGCTGGTGCACGAGGACGGCAAGCCCGCCGGCGTCGTCACCCGACAGGACGTGCTCGGCCACCTCGCCGGCATCCCCGCCGCGGTGCCTCCTACGGTGACGGCATGAGCGACTCCCACGGCTTCTCCACCCGGGCGATCCACGCCGGGCAGGAGCCCGACCCGACCACCGGCGCCGTCGTCGTCCCGCTGCACCTGACGAGCACCTACAAGCAGGACGGCGTCGGCGGGCTGCGCGAGGGCTACGAGTACAGCCGCAGCGCCAACCCGACCCGCACCGCGCTGCAGGAGGCGCTGGCCTCCCTGGAGCAGGGCGCGACCGGGTTGGCGTTCGCCTCCGGGCTGGCCGCGGAGGACGCGCTGCTGCGCACGGTGCTCGACCCGGGCGACCACCTGGTCATCCCGATCGACGCCTACGGCGGCACGTTCCGGCTGATCAGCAAGGTGCTGGGCCGCTGGGGCGTCGACCACACCCCGGTCGACCTGGGTGACCTCGACGCCGTCCGGGCCGCCCTGCGCCCGACCACCAAGCTGATCTGGTGCGAGACGCCGACCAACCCACTGCTCGGCATCGCCGACATCACGGCCCTGGCCCAGCTCGCGCACGAGCACGGCGCGCTGCTCGCGGTGGACAACACCTTCGCCTCGCCCTACCTGCAGCAGCCGCTCACCCTGGGCGCCGACGTCGTCGTGCACTCCACGACCAAGTACCTGGGCGGGCACTCCGACGTCGTCGGCGGGGCCCTGGTCGCCGGGTCCGCCGAGCTCGGTGAGCGGCTGGCCTTCCACCAGAACGCGATGGGCGCCGTCGCCGGGCCCTTCGACGCCTGGCTGGTGCTGCGCGGGATCAAGACCCTCGGGGTGCGGATGGACCGGCACCAGGCCAACGCCGCCCGGGTGGTCGACTTCCTCACCGCGCACCCGGCCGTCTCCTCGGTGCTCTACCCCGGTCTGCCCGAGCACCGCGGGCACGAGATCGCGGCGCGGCAGATGTCCGGCTTCGGCGGGATGCTGTCGTTCCGGCTGGCCGCCGGCGAGGAGGCCGCGCTGGCGGTCTGCGAGCGGGCACGGGTGTTCACCCTGGCCGAGTCCCTCGGTGGTGTGGAGTCCCTGGTGGAGCACCCGCACCGGATGACGCACGCCTCGGTCGCCGGCAGCGCCCTGGAGGTGCCCGCCGACCTGGTGCGGCTGTCGGTCGGCATCGAGGACGCCGAGGACCTGATCGCCGATCTCGAGCAGATGCTGGCCTGACACCGGCCCGGGGGACCAGGGGTCCGACGACGTGACGCCCCCCCCGGTCCCCCGGACCCGGTGCACTGCTGGACGGCCCGCCCCCGCGGTGAGATGGTTGAACGCATGACCATCGACCTGGCCGCCATCGAGGCGACCCGCGCCCGGATCCGCGAGCAGCACCTGCGCCCCGCGGCCGACCGACCGGCCTCCACCGCCCGCGGCCTGCACCACACCGCGCTGATCAGCAGCGACGTCGAGGCCACCGTCGCCTTCTACCAGGGCGTGCTGGGCTTCCCGCTGACCGAGCTGATCGACAACCGGGACTACCCGGGCAGCTCGCACTTCTTCTTCGACATCGGCAACAGCAACCTGCTGGCGTTCTTCGACTTCCCCGGCCTGGACGTCGGCCCCTACGCCGAGGTCCTGGGCGGGTTGCACCACGTGGCGATCAGCGTCGAGCCCGAGAGGTGGGAGGCCCTGGTGGCCAGGCTCACCGAGGCCGGGGTCGACCACGTGGTGCACTCGGGCGTCTCGGTGTACTTCCGCGACCCCGACGGGGCACGCATCGAGCTGATCGCCGACCCGCTGGGTGAGATGTACGGGGAACACGTGCTGTGATCTCCGGGTTGGCTCGCTGACCCGTCGACCCACCGCCCGGGAGGCACCCGCATGACCCAGGCCCCCCGCCCCGGACCCGCCCTGCGCGTCTCGGTCCCCACCCTGTCGCCGTCGTCCCGGCTGTACATGGGCACCGAGGCCGGCGGCTCCGCCCTCCTGCTGGTCGGCACCCTGCTGGCACTGGCCTGGGCCAACTCGCCGTGGGCCGCCGGCTACGACACGTTCTGGTCGACCCCGGCCTCGCTGGGGATCGGCGAGGTCGAGCTGTCCATGGACCTGAGGCACTGGGTCAACGACGGGGCCATGGCGCTGTTCTTCCTGGTCGTCGGACTGGAGATCACCCGCGAGGTGGCCACCGGCGAGCTGCGCGACCGGCGCTCGGTCGCCGCCCCGGCCCTGGGCGCACTGGGTGGTCTCGCCGTCCCGGCACTGGTCTACCTGGCCTTCAACCCCAGCGGGGAGGCCGCCGCCGGCTGGGGCATCGTGATGAGCACCGACACCGCGTTCGTGCTGGGTGTGCTGGCGCTGTTCGGCCCGCGCTGCCCCGACCGGTTGCGGCTGTTCCTGCTGACCCTGGCGATCGTCGACGACATCGGCGCGATCAGCGTGATGGCGCTGTTCTACTCCGACGAGATCGTGCTCCCCGCGCTGGCCGTCGCCGGCCTGCTGGTCGTGGTCCTGCTGGTGCTGCGCTGGCTGGGGGTGTGGAAGCTGACCCCCTACGTGCTCACCGGCATCGCGCTGTGGCTGGCCGTGCACGAGTCCGGGGTGCACGCCACGCTGGCCGGCGTCCTGGTCGGCCTGCTGCTGCCGGCCCGGCCCCCGAGCCGCAAGGAGATCGACCGGACGGCGGCGTTCGGCCGCGCCCTGCGGGAGGACCCCGACGCCTCCAAGGCGCGCAGCACCAAGCTCGCGGTCGCCTCGACGGTGCCCGCCAACGCCCGGTTGCAGGAGTCGCTGCACCGGTACACCGCCTACCTGGTCGTACCGGTCTTCGGGCTGGCCAACGCCGGGGTGGTGCTGAACGCCGAGACGCTGCGGGCGGCGGCGACGTCCACGGTCACCCTGGGCATCGCGGTCGCCCTGGTCGCGGGCAACGCCCTGGGGATCACCCTGGGGGCGTTCGTGGCGCTGAGGACCGGCTGGGGCGTGCTGCCGGGCGGGGTCCGCTGGTCGCACCTGATGGCCGGGGCCACGCTGGCCGGCATCGGGTTCACCATCTCGTTGTTCATCACCGACCTGGCCTTCGACGACGAGCTGCTGCGCGAGCAGGCCAAGATCGGGATCCTGCTGGGGTCACTGACCGCAGCGGTGATCGGCACCGTCCTCCTGCGCACCCTGGGCGAGCGGTTCCCGCTCTGCTCGCCGGCGTCCGACGAGCCACCGTCGCTTCCCCCGCGCCCCTGGATCGAGCCCGGCGTCCGGGTCTGATCCCTGGCCGGCCGCGCCGATGGCCCGGCGCAGCGAGGCCAGGTCCGGTCGGCCGCTGAACAGCTGCCCGTCGACGAAGAGGGTCGGCGTTCCGGGCACCTCGAGCTCCACCCCGGTCTCGAAGTCGGCCACCACCTTGTCGCCGTAGGGCTGCGCGGCCTCCCCGGTGACCCGGGACGGGTCCAGCCCCAGCTCGACGGCGTACCCGGCGAGGTCGGCGTCGGCCAGCCGGTCCTGGTGGCCGAACAGGTGCTCGTGCATCTCCCAGTAGGCGCCCTGCGCACCCGCGGCCTCGGCCGCCAGCGCGGCGGTCAGCGCGTAGGGGTGCACGTCGGCCAGCGGCCAGTGCCGGAACACCAGCCGGACACCCCCGTCGGAGCCGTCCACCAGGGCCTTGAGCACCGGGGCGGCAGCACCGCAGTAGGGGCACTCGTAGTCGCCGTACTCGAGCACGGTGACCGGGGCGTCCGGCGAGCCGTAGACGTGGTCCTCGGGCCGGACGTCGAAGGGCCCGCTCACGCCTGCTCCCCCACCACCAGGTCGCGGTACCCCGGGTGCCGCTCGATCCAGCCGGCCACGAACGGACACTGCGGGACGACGGCGCCCCCGGCGGCCCGGACGTCGTCCAGTGCCGCCCGCACCAGCGTGCCGCCCAGCCCGTGGTGGCCATCGCCGGTCTCGACCTCGGTGTGGGTGAAGGTCCACCGGTCCCCGGTGCGGGTGTAGGCGGCGAACCCGAGCCGCCGGTCGCCCGAGGCGATCTCGAACCGGCTGTTCTCCGGGTCGTCCCGCACGGTGGTGTCCTCCGGTGTCGTCATGGGCGCTGCAACGCCGGCGGCGGGCAGCGGCTTCCCGACGTTGACGGGCCCGGACCTGCGGGCTTGACTCCGGCCGACCCCGTCCGTCGTCGAGGAGACCCCCATGCCCTCCCCCAGCACCACCCCCGACCGCGAGCTGTTCAGCGAGGAGCGCTCGGCCGAGGTGGTCGCGGCGTCCTTCGCCGGCACCGCCGACCCGCGGCTGCAGACGGTGCTCACCTCGCTGGTCCGGCACCTGCACGACTTCGTGAAGGACGTCGAGCTCACCGAGGACGAATGGGGCGCCGCGATCGGCTTCCTCACCGCGACCGGCCAGGCGTGCACCCCGACCCGGCAGGAGTTCATCCTGCTGTCCGACGTGCTGGGGCTGTCGATGCTGGTCGAGACGGTGAACCACCGCACCGGCGGGACGGCCACGGAGTCGACCGTGCTGGGTCCCTTCCACATGGTCGACTCCCCCGTGCGCGAGCTCGGCGACGACATCGCACTCGACGGCAAGGGGGTGTCCTGTCTCGTCTCCGGTCAGGTGACGGGCCCGGACGGCGACCCGCTGGCCGGGGCGACGGTGGACGTCTGGCAGACCAACGAGGACGGCTTCTACGACGTCCAGCAGCCCGACGTGCAGCCGGCCGGGAACCTCCGCGGGCTGTTCACCGCCGACGACGAGGGCCGGTTCTGGTTCCGCTCCGTCGTACCCCGGTACTACCCGATCCCCGACGACGGCCCGGTCGGCCGGCTGCTCGCCGCGACCGGTCGGCACCCCTACCGGCCCGCACACCTGCACGTCATCGCCGCTGCGGTGGGGCACCGACCGGTGACCACGCACGTCTTCGTGGCCGACAGCCCCTACCTGGACTCCGACGCGGTGTTCGGGGTCAAGGAGTCGCTCGTGCGCGAGGTGCCCGAGGTGGACGACGCCGCCCGCGCGGCGCAGGTGGGGCTGGCCAACCCGTTCCGCACGTTGACCTTCGACCTGTCCCTGCTGCGGGACTGACCCGGGGTACGCAGAAGGCCCGGACTCCGAGGAGTCCGGGCCTTCCGTGGTGGTAGCGGGGACAGGATTTGAACCTGTGACCTCTGGGTTATGAGCCCAGCGAGCTACCGAGCTGCTCCACCCCGCGTCGCAAGGAGAACGTTACCCCGCGGCCACCTGCGTCGTCCAACCGCACCGGGGTGACGATCCCCACCCCACGACGGGCGCTGCACGTCGGAGACCGGGAACGCAACAGGCCCCGGACCTGGGGTCCGGGGCCTGCTGTCCTGCATCTGTAGCGGGGGCAGGATTTGAACCTGCGACCTCTGGGTTATGAGCCCAGCGAGCTACCGAGCTGCTCCACCCCGCGTCGGTGGACCAACCCTAACAGGGCCGGGGTGGGGGTCGGGACGGGCCCCCACCCCGGCCTCGTCAGCCGGTCGGACTCGCCGCCGCGGCGGACTGGGCTGCCGCGAACGCAGCGGCCGCGGCCTGCAGGTCGGCCTGCGCCTGACCCACCGCGGCGAAGTCGCCGGCCTGCTGGGCGGCGGCCAGTGCGGCC
>JAOPVM010000309.1 GCA_025966215.1 Klenkia sp. | reverse complement strand
TTACCGGTCCGGCGAGGTGCGGTCGAGTTCGGCGTGCAGCTCGGTGACGTCGTCCTGCAGGCCGATGATCACCTCGGCCGAGGCCAGCGGGTGGCCGTCGTCCAGCAGTGACCGCACCCGGACGGCGAGCTGCAGCTGCGTGCGCGACCAGCGCCGGTGCCCGCCGCTGGAGCGGGCGGGCTCGACGACCCCGGCGGTGTCCAGGCTGCGCAGGAACGCGACCTGGACGCCGAGGAGCTCGGCGGCCTGACCGATCGTGTAGGTCGGGCGGTCCGGGTCGTCCAGGCGCTGCAGCGGGTCGGTCACGGTCTCTCCGGTCCGGGACGACGAAGGGCGGGGCCGGTCGTCCGGCCCCGCCCCTCGAGGGGTCGGGTCAGCTCTCCACTGCCCGCTGCTCCACGGCCTCGATGGTGGCCGGGGTGTCGCTGCGGCTGACGGTGATCTTGCGGGCCTTGGCCTTCTCGGCCACCGGGATGCTCACCGTGAGCACCCCGTCGTGGTAGCTGGCCTCGAGCCGGTCGATGTCCAGGCTGCGGCCCAGCACCAGCTGGCGGGTGTAGCTGCCGAAGGGCCGCTCGGCGACAGCCCACTCCGCACCCTCGAGCTGGGGCACCGAACGCTCCGCGCTGATCGTCAGCGTGGTGCCCTCGATGGACAGGTCGATCGAGCCGGGGTCGACGCCGGGCAGGTCGAAGTGGGCGACGAACTGGTCGCCCACCCGGTAGGCGTCCATCGGCATCCCGGCCAGGGCGCGGGCGGTGGTGGTGCCCGACCGACCGGTGAGCTGGTCGAGAGCGCGGAAGGCGGAGGACAGCGGGGTGGTGGAACCGAACGGGTCGTACGCGGTGAGCATCGGGGAGACACCTCCGTGAGTGCAGGTCGATCGTCATGCGTCCGCTGGGCCCTATCTCCAGCGGCGACTACAGATTACCTCACGCCACCCGTCAGTCAAACCTCGCTGCCGCCCTGGATGTCCCGAGCAGGGGAGGGTCAGTGCTTCCAGCGGGTGGCTCGGCAGACGGCCTCCGGGGTCGCGCCCCCGAACAGGGCGATCTCCCCGCGGCGGACGTCGACGACGGTGGCGTGCAGCTCCTCGCCGAACGCCTCGGCCAGCGCGGTGTCGGCCTCGAAGGCGCGGACGGCCTCCTCGAGGGTCGCCGGCAGCGCCCGGATGCCGGCCTCCCGGCGGCCCTCGTCGGTCAGCGACGCCGGGTCGACCCCGACCGGGTCGGGCAGCGTGGACTGCGCCCGCAGACCCGCACGGCCGGCGGCCAGGCAGGCAGCCATCAGCAGGTAGGGGTTGGCGGCCAGGTCGAAGCTCTTGACCTCCACGTTGGCCGAGGCCTGCCGGTTGCCGTCCGGGCCGGTCACGAAGCGGACGGCGGCCTCCCGGTTCTCCAGGCCCCATGCCCCGTACGCGCCGGCCCAGTGCGAGGGCACCAGCCGCAGGTAGGAGGCCACCGAGGGTGCCCCGACGGCGAGCAGCCCGGGCAGGTGGCCCAGCAGCCCGGCGGTGAAGGCCTCGCCCTCGGCGGTGAGCCCGAACGTGCCGTCCCCGCCCGACATCAGGTTCTGGTCGTCCCGCCAGAGCGACAGGTGCACGTGCCCGCCGTTGCCCACGCCGTCGGCGGTGACCTTGGGGGAGAAGGAGACGCGCAGCCCGTGCTGGGCCGACACCGCGGTGATGGTGTTCCGCACCAGCAGTGCGGTGTCGGCCGCGCCCACCGGGTCCTCGGCGCCGACGGAGACCTCGAGCTGCCCACCGGCGTACTCGGGGTGGAACTGGTCGACCACGACGCCCTCGGCGGCCAGGGCCTCCAGCAGGTCACGGGCGTAGTCGCTGACCTCGGCCAGCCGGGTCATGCCGTAGGCCGGCCCGGACAGCGCGGGCACGAACGCATCGGCGTCGTCGGGCAGCCCGGCGGGGTCGGCGACGACCCACTCGATCTCGAAGGCACCCCGGACGGTCAGCCCGTCGTCGGCGAGCTCGGCGACCAGCCGGCGCAGCAGCGAGCGGGAGCACTGCACGTGTGGCGTCCCGGCCTGGGTGTAGCGGTCCACCGGCGCCCACGCCCACCCCGGCTGACCCGCCAGCAGGGTCAGCCGGGACAGGTCGGGGTGCAACCGCAGGTCGCCGATCGCGGACCCGGCGAACCGGCCGGCCACGATGGAGTCGTCCAGGAGGAAGCCGTCGAAGACCGGGCTCATGCCCACGCCCCAGGCCGCCGCCGAGGGCAGCTTCGCCAGCGGCACCGTCTTCACCCGGGTGATGCCCGAGGTGTCCACCCAGGGCAGCGCCACGCCGACCACCCCGGCGTCCTCGAGGTCGGGGAGCAGGCCCTCGGCGGTGGCGCGGCGCTCGTCCCGGGTGTGCTGATCCAGCTGGTCCATGCGCGGAGTCTGCCGCCGCCCAGGCCGGCCCACCACACCGGCTCAGGCCGCCGGCACCTCGACCGCCCGCCGGAACGGAGGACGCCAGCCCAGCACGCCGACGGCGACCGTGGTGACCCAGGAGCCGAACGTGGAGACCGTCGAGGCAGCCCAGAACAGCGCGAACCCCGGGGTGCGGGGCCCGCCGGGGGTCACGGCAGGTCGGCGGCGATCGCGGAGGCGGTGGCGACGACGGCCCGGCCGATGTCGGCCACGTCGTCCCGGTTGCCGGTGTAGACGACCGCGGCCGCGGCGCGGGCGGTCCCGTCGGGTGCCCGCACCGGCGCGGCCACCGAGCGGACCCCCGGGATGACCTCGCCCTCGCTGACCGCCCAGCCGGTGGCCCGGGCGGTGACCAGCTCGGGGCGGTCGTCGTCGGCGGGCGGGTCGGGCATGAGCAGCGCGAGACCCGGGGCGCCGAGCTCGACCGGGTGCCGGGTGCCCGGGCGGCGGGTGACGTGGCTGGGCACGTCGCGCGGCTCGACGCTGGTGAGGGTGACCGCGTCGGCCCCGGCGCGGACGACGAGGAACCCGGTGCAGCCCAGTCGCTCGACCAGCGGGGTCAGCCGGGTGGTGGCCGCGGACTGCAGGCTGGTGCGCACCCCGCGGGCCAGCACCGAGACGGTCAGCCCGAGCCCGAACCGGCCGGCCGGGTCGCGCTCGACGAAGCCGCGGTCCTCCAGCGTGCGCAGCAGCCGGTAGGCGATCGAGCGGTGCAGGTCGACCGCGGCGGCGATCTCCGCGACCGGGCGCGGCGAGCCGGCCTCGGCCAGGTGCTCCAGGATGCGCAGCCCCCGGTCCAGGGTCTGCGACTGGGGCGCGGGGGCGGTCAC
>JAOPVM010000131.1 GCA_025966215.1 Klenkia sp. | reverse complement strand
GCGACCGGCGGCCACGTGAGGAACCCCGTCCAGGACGCAGGGCTGCCAGAGCAAGGAGGTGGTGTGGGCGTCGACCGCTTCGGGGTGCAGGCTGATCTCCAGGTTGGAGATGTGGTGCCAGAACGTGCTGAGTCCCTCGTCGGCGAGGCCTGCGAAGAACCGGACGAGATCTGTCCTGCCGCGCACCACCGACAGGCCGTCGAATGTGCCGTGGGGGGTGAAGCAGTCGGCGAGTTCGTTCCACTGCCCCTGGTCGAGGTACCTGCAGTACCGGGCGTCCAGCTCGCGGATGGCTTCTCGGTCCTCCAGGACGCTCAGTCGAAGCTGGAGGTCAGCCAGCGGGCCTGGGGTTCGTGTTCGTCCGCCGGTTCTGGGCGTCGGGTTCACGTGCGGTCGATGGAGTCCAGGCCGACCCGGCCTGACCATGTCGACCCGGGTCGTGGGCCGGCTGCGGGGACCAGTACCTGGCCCAGGTCGGGGACCTGGGCGTGCAGCAGTGGCTGGGGCGCGGCGATGGGGCGGCTGACCTGGACCCGGTAGCCGCCAGGGGCCGGGATGGCCGCTGTTGGGTCCGATGTCGAGGTGTCCCGAGCGGGGCCGGCGACCCGGGCTGGGTGGGGGTCGAAGGTCACCAGCACGACGGGAATGCCCAGCCGGTCTCCATGCTCGACGACGGCGCGCAGAAGCTGGTGGTGGCCGGTGTGCTCGCCGTCGACGACCCCGACGGTCGCCACGCAGGGACCCCAGCCTGCTGGGATGTCATCGACTCCCCACCACGGGTCCGGAGCGCGCTCACCGGCGTCGCCGGCTTTCGGGTGGAGCCCTTCGTGGGCGGCGGTCATGTGGTCGGGTTGGCCGACAGTGCTGAGGGGTGCTCGGTGAGGGCGGTGACCTGGACGGTCATGAACGGAAACAGCGGCAACGACCACAGCAGGTCGTGCATGGCGGTGGAATCAGCGACGTCGAAGACGGAGATGTTGGAGTACTGGCCCACGACCCGCCACAGGTGGACCCAGGTGCCCTCGCTCTGCAGTTGCAAGGCGCGAGCCTTTTCGGTGGTCACGAGTGTCGAGCGTGTGGCGGGGTCGAGGTCGCGGGGGATGGCGACGTCCATCCGGACATGGAAGAGCACGATGCCTCCTGGGGGTGATCGGTGGGCGGGGTCAGGCCCGGGTGAACCGGGCGACAGCTGCGGGATCGAGATCCACACCGAGTCCGGGGCCGTCGGGGAGGTGCACGTGGCCGTCGCTGTAGCGCAACGGCTCGATGAGCAGGCCCTCCCCCATCAGCAGCGGTCCGAACAGCTCACTGCCAGCGGTGACCGCCGGGGACGCGCAGGCCAGGTGCAGGGATGCGGTGGTGCCGATGGGGCCCTCGATGGAGGTCCCGCCGTGGCAGGGCACCCCGGCCGCCGCGGCGATTGCGGCGATGGCCGCGGTGCGCCGCAGCCCGCCCGACTTGGTGGTCTTGAGGCTGAACACGTCAGCTGCACGGTGCTTGACCAGGCGCAGGGCATCACCGGGGGTGCGCAAGCTCTCATCGGCCATGACGGGGAAGGTCAGTGCGGCGTAGATCTCGGCGAGCCACTCGAACTCCGCGCCCGGCACCGGCTGCTCGATCAGTTCCACGCCCGCGTCAGCGAGCTGGGGCAGCCAGCGCAGGGAGGTCTGCAGGTCCCAGCGGGCGTTGATGTCCACCCGCACACCGGCGCTGCCGCGCAGCTTCTCGGCGATCTCGGTGATACGGGCAACATCGTGGGCAGGCTCTTGGGCGCCCATCTTGAGCTTGAACGAGGTGTGCAGCCCGGCGTCGAGCTTGGCCTGGGCTTCAGCGACGACCTCGGCGGCGGACTCGGTGCCCAGTGCCCAGGTGACGGGAATGGAGGTGCGGGCCAGACCACCGAGCAGGGTGTGCACCGGTACGCCCAACGCCCGGCCCCACGCGTCGTGCAGGGCGACCTCGACGGCTGCCTTGGCGTAGAGGTTGTTGGCCACCACGTCATCCATCGCCTGACAGAGAGCGGCGATGTCGTCGACTCGCCGGCCGATCAGCTGCGGGATGAGGTAGTTCTCGATGATGACCTGCATGGTCTCCACCGACTCCCCGCCCCACCAGGGACCGCCGGGGACGACCCCCTCACCGACGCCGCTGACGCCGCCAGCGGTGTGGATGGTGACCAGCAGCAGCGGCTGGGCGGTCATGCCGGTGCGCGCGAAGCGGTGCGGGCGCACGAGGGGCACGTCCAGGATGGTGGTCTCGACGCGGTCGATGGTCAGGTCGTGCATGGAGGGTCTCCTCAGCGCTGATGCGGGCACCCGGCCCGGCCGGGTGCCCGCAGATCTGTCGAGGGTCAGTTGCGCTCGAGCACGAAGTCGTAGGTGACCTGGCGGGTGCCGTCACCGACGTCGGTGGGGTCCAGGATCAGCTCGGGCTTGGTGGCCTCGGCGACATCGGAGTCCAGGTAGTCCCCGCCGGCGAAGTACAGCTGGGTGGTCACCGTTCGATGGCCCTCCGCGCTGACGAGGAGGTGCAGGTGGGCTGGACGCCACGGGTGCCAGCCCGCGCCGGCGATGAGCGCACCGGTCGGGCCGTCGGTGGGCACCTGGTAGGGGGCGGGCTGGATGGTGGTGATCTCGAAGACGCCCTTGTCGTCGGTGGTGACCACGCCTCGTAGGTTGCCGCTGGGGATGTCGGGGGCGAAACCGGAGTAGTAGCCCTTTTCGTCGGCCTGCCAGATGTCGAGGACAGCGTGGGGAACCGGTGTGCCGTCGGTGTCGGTGATCTGCCCGCGGAACAGCAGCGGGGTGCCCTTCTCGTCCGGGCGGGCCGGCAGGGTGGCGGGGGAGGTCAGCTGCACCTGCTCGGGCAGGTAGTAGGGCCCGAGGATGGTGCCCTTGGTGCCGGCCTGGGTGCGGGAGGCGACCTCCTCGACAGCGTGCTCGACGAACACGTCGAGGAACAGCGGCCATTCTCCGCCGTCGCCGACGTCCATCAGCCACTTCTTGGCGGCCTGGAACTCCGGGTAGGTGACGTCGTGGTCGCGGATCACGTGGTGCACCGCTCCCAGCAGGGCGCGGGCCAGGGTGTCGACCCGGGCGCTGTCCGTGGCGGTACCGGAGCCGGAGTACTGGCTGGTGGAGCGGAAGGACGCGCTGGCTGAGGCGCCGGAGTCCGCGGCGGTGGGCGAGGTGGTGGGCGAGGTGGCGGCGGCGCT
The DNA here is from genome assembly GCA_025966215.1 of Klenkia sp. Classification (GTDB taxonomy): domain Bacteria; phylum Actinomycetota; class Actinomycetes; order Mycobacteriales; family Geodermatophilaceae; genus Klenkia. Next base: position 20,201 of record JAOPVM010000131.1, on the reverse strand, counting down.
CTGGTCGAGGGCCGACTGCTCGACGGCATTGTCGGTGGTGGTCATGTGCAGGCTCCAGTCGGGAGTGAGGGGCACCCGGTGCTCGTGGCGCTCGGGTGCATGTCGCCGCTGATGCCGGAGACCGCCTGCGAAGCGGGTCACCGGCCCAGCGGGAGTGCCGAGCTGTGCGTCAGTTGCGGCGGTTCTTGAAGTAGGACACGTCGTCGTTGCCGATCAGGTCCGGCACGGTCCAGCCGTCCAGGTCGTACTCGTTGAGGCAGGCCTCGGCCAGGCCCTTCATGGCCCCGGTGGTGCCCTGGGCCTCGGCGGCGAAGAGCAACTCGGCCTTCACGTTCTCGTGGTTGCCCGAGTAGTTGCGCTCGTAGAGCTCGTGGCGGCCACCGAACTCGCTGCCCACGGCATCCCACAGGGCCTTCATGACCTTGACCCGGTCCACGGCGTCGTAGCCGTTGGAACCGCGGACGTACTTGTCCAAGTAGGGCCGGATCTCCGGGGTCTTGAAGTCCATCGAGTGGGAGTTCAGGTAGATCAGCCCACTGGCGACATCGGACTCGATGATGTCCTTGATCCGGGGGTAGGCCTGGATCATGAGCATCCGGTAGGTCAAGCCGTAATCCAGCTTGGGCAGCAGGGCCCCGTTCTCCCAGCTGTCGGGGTTGCGGGCCATGGCGTCGGCCAAGGCGTAAAAGGTGTTGCGCCAGCCGATCACCTCCCCGACCCGGGTCTGCACCCCACGGAAGTCCTTGCTGCCAGTGATCTCCAGGGCCTTGAGCAGCAACCCCGCGATGAAGTCGATCTTCGTGGCGAGGCGGATGCAGCCGTGGAAGGTGAAGCGGGGGATGAATCCGGAGACGGGGAAGAAGCCGTTGATCTTCTCCACGTCGCCGTAGAGGAAGACGTTCTCCCAAGGGACGAGGACTTTGTCGAAGATGAAGATCGTGTCGTTCTCGTCCATGCGGGAGGACAGCGGGTAGTCGAAGGGGCTGCCCATGACCGCGGCCTGCTGGGTGTAGGAGGTCCGGCAGATCAGCTTCACGCCCGGTGCGTCCATCGGCACCGTGCAGATGACGGCGAACTCCTTCTTCTTGATCGGGAGTCCGTAATGGGCGATGAAGTTGTAGTTGGTGATCGCCGAGCCGGTGGCCACGACCTTGGCGCCTGAGATGATGAGCCCGGCGTCTGTCTCCCGCTCGACCCGCATGAACACGTCACCGACGTCGTCGGGGGACATGTTGCGGTCCACCGGGGGATTGATGATGGCGTGGTTCCAGTAGAGGACCTTCTCCTGGGACTCCTTGTACCACCGCTTGGCGTTGTCCTCGAAGGGTGCGTAGAACTCGCTGTTGGCGCCCAGGGTGCCGAGGAAGCTGGCCTTGTAGTCGGGGCTGCGGCCCATCCAGCCGTAGCTCATCCGAGCCCAGCCCTCGATCGCGTCGCGGTCGGCGAGAAGGTCGTCCACCGAATGCGGGCTCCGGAAGAAGGGGTGGGTGACCCCGCCGTTGCCGGTGTCGGTAGGGACGATGAGCTTCTGGTTCTGCGTCGGGTCGTGCAGGGCGTCGTAGAGCCGGGCCGTCATCCGTACCGGGTTGCGGAAGGCTGGATGGGTGGTGACGTCCTTGACCCGCTCGCCGTAGATCCACACCTCGCGGTCGTCCTGGAGGCTGTTGATGTACTCATCGCCGGTCATCGGCCGGGTGGCGGTGGGCTCGTCGAGGTTGACGTTCCCCTCGCTCGGGGCGACCGGGCGGTCTTCCTGCAGCGTCACGATTGGAACCCTTCTTCGTCGGTGGAGACGGGCGTTCGGTGTTTCCGTGGTCGTGCTCGTGCTGGGCGCTGCCGGTCGTGGGGACCGGGTCGCGCCTCGCCCGGAGGGTCAGCCGTGTGCGGCCTGACCGGTCAGGAGGCGACGCGGTCGCGGTGGGCCGGTAGGGCGGTGAACGTGGTGGCTGCGTCGAACCAGCCGCTCTCGGGGGAGTCGATGGAGGCGCCCCAGTGCGCACTGGTGCGGGGCTGGCCCAGCTCGCGGAACTTCCCGGCGAAGAACAGCAGCGGATCCAGGTCGCTGACGGTGATGGCGGTGACCTCACCGATGACGATCAGGTGGTCGCCGCCGTCGTAGGTGCGCCAGGGCCGGCAGGAGATCGTCGCTGCGTTGCCGACCAGGATCGGACTGGTCGGCCCTTGCGCCCACTCCGGTGCCGGGTCGGAGGGACGGCCGGCGAAGTGCCAGGCGACGTCGACCTGGCCGGCGGACATGACGTTGACCGCGAAGGGTGCGCCCTCCAGGTACGTGCAGGCCTTGGACTGCCGGGTCAGGGTGACCTGACACAGGGCGGGTTCCAGGGACACCGCCGTGAAGGCGTTCACGGTGGCGCCGTGCGGCACCCCGTCCTCCTTGGCGCACGTCACGACCGTGACACCAGTCGCGAACCGGCCGAACGCGTTTCGGATGGCCTTGGGCTCCATTGCTCACCTCCGTACGCTCTGCGTACATGCCGAACGCAGTGCGTCTGCCGGGAAGTGTGCCGTCGGTCACGGCAGTCGTCAAGCGATCGAAGTACGACTCTTAGGAAAGACTGGCGCCATGGCGATGGAGGACCCTGACGGGCAGGTGCCGGGCACGACAGCTGCGGCCGGAGGGGTGGATCGCGACTATGTCCAGTCCCTGGACCGGGGCCTGGCGCTGTTGCTGGCCTTCGACGCAGAGCACCCGGACCCCACCCTGGCGGAGCTGGCCCAGCTGACCGGTTTTTCCAGACCCGCCGTCCGTCGGTTTCTGATCACCTTGGAACGGCTGGGCTACGTGCGAGCCCACGGCGGCCGTTTCTCCCTCACCCCTCGCGTGCTGCTCATCGGACAGCACTACACCGAGTCCCATGCCCTCATCGGGGTCGCCCAGCCCCACCTGCTCCAGTTGGCTGAGCGAACCGGGGAATCAGCGTCGCTGGCGGTACTGGACGACGCCGAGGTGGTGTACGTCGGGCGGGTGCCGGTCCGCAGGATCATGAGCATCAACGTCCAGATCGGCACGAGAGTCCCGGCCCACGCGACGTCGATGGGCCGGGTGCTCCTCGCTTGGTCTCCGGCAGCGGTGGTTGCCGACGTGCTCACCCGACGACCACCGGTAGCCCTGACGGCCAACACCCTCACCGACAGCGTCGCCATCCGCGACGCCCTGCACGTGGTCCGGGAGCAGGGGTGGTCCATCGTCAGCGAGGAGTTGGAGCCAGGGCTGCTCTCCGCCTCTGCCCCCGTGCGCGACCGCAGCGGCACCGTGGTGGCGGCTCTGGCAACCTCGACTTCCACCGGACGGTCGAACCCCGGCATGCTCGAGCGTGAGGTGATCCCGCTGCTCCTGGACACGGCGCGCCGTATCAGCGATGAACTGGGTTTCGGACCTACCCAGACCAAGCCGTTGGCGCACGAAGGCTTCTACTGACCTGGGTTGGTGGCCTCAGCTGACCCGCAACCCAGGTCAGCTCCCGGATCGCCCGCTCTTGCAGCTCGTCGGGGTGCTTCCTCGGTGCCGCCATGACTCTCATCCGCACAGGTGCCTCAGCCCGTGGGGGCCGGCGCCACGAGCTGACGGCGGCGGGTGCCGGCGTCGATCCGGTCGTGCGCCTCGGCGACCCGGTCCAACGGCAGGACGTCGACGGCCGGGACGGCGAGGGCACCGGCGGCGGCGGCCGTGGTCAGGTCCCGGACGGCGGCCTGCACCGCGTCGGCCGGGAAGTCGTCGCTGCCCAGCAACCGGATGGTCGCGTTCGCGAAGAGCAACGGCCAGAAGTCCAGCGTCGGGGACGCATCCCGGGTGCCGTAGGCCGCGATGACGCCACCCACGCGGAGGACGGCGGCGTCGAGTGCGAGGTTGTCGGAGAAGGACACCTCGACCACGCGGCCGACGCCCCCGGGCGCGGTGTGCCGCACGGCCTCGACGACGTCGGGTCGGTCCAGGGCGACCACGGGCACACCTGCCAGGGCGACGTCGTCCACGTCCCGGTGGGAGCGGACCGTGCCCACGACGGAGGCGCCACCCCACAACGCCAGCTGGGCGGCCATCGACCCGACACCACCCAGGACGCCGTGCACCAGAATCGTCTGCCCGGTGACCGGGCCGTCGCCGAACACCGCCCGGTGCGCGGTGATCCCGGGGATGCCCAGGCAGGCGGCGAGGACGTCGGACACCTCGTCGGGCAGGTCCGTGGCCAGGTCCTCGGGGACGGCGGTCAGCTCGGCCGCGGTGCCCCCGGCGCGGTAGGACTGCGCCCCGTGCAGCCACACCCGTCGTCCGATCCGGCTCGGGTCCACCCCTGCGCCGACCGCCTCGACGACGCCGGCCCCGTCGCTGTGCGGGACGACCCGCGGGAAGGGCATCGGGGCGCCGGTCCAGCCGGCCCTCTTCTTGGTGTCACCGGGGTTGACCCCGGACAGGCGGACCCGGACCAGCACCTCGCCCGGGCCGGGGCGGGGATCGGGGAGGTCGCCCACCCGCAGCACCTGGGTGGCCGGACCGGTCTCGTCGTAGGAGGCAGCGCGCACACCGGCGGCAGCGCCAGGGGCCCCGCCCGCTGTTCCTGGCTGAAGACCCCGGCCGGTGATCAGTCGACCCGGAACCCGATCGTGAGGGGCACCTGGACGTGCTCCACGGTGCCGTCGGTGACCTGGTCACGGATCTCGGAGGGGTGCGACCACTCGATGTTCCGGACCGTCTCCGGGGCCTTCGCGACGGCGGTCCGGATGGCGTCGTCGACGCCGGTGGTGCTGGTGGCGACGATCTCGCTCGGTCGGTGGACGTGGTCGCTCACGCGCTCTCCTGTCCAGTGCTCCCCAGCCGGCCCGGGGCGTGCGGGAGGACCGTGGCACGGACCGGGGAGTGCGCGCACACCTTGTTCCACATCGGCACAGGTCCCGCAACTCCGGGCTTCTCCATGCTGCAGCTCACACCCGCCGGGACGCCGCACCTCGGTGACTCGGCACCCCCACCCACACCTGCACCGGGAGAAGACCGTGCCCACGACGACGACGTCGCGATGGAAGACCTTGGCCGTGTTGGCCGTCAGCGTGAGCCTCGCCACGACCTTGGGGGCCTGCTCCTCGGGCTCCGGATCCACCAGCAGCTCGGCCGCCGAGGTCTCCGGCACCGGCACCCTCGAGGGGGACGGTGGCCTTCTGCAGGTGTTCATGCCCTCCACCTCGAACGTGTACCTCAAGGCGGCCGCGGACTCCCTGACCGCACAGGGCGAGGAGCTGGGCTACGAGGTCCAGATCGTGGAGAACGACTTCGACCAGACCGAGCAGGACCAGCAGGTGCAGGAGTTCCTGGCCAGCGGCGACGAGGCCTCGGCGTTCCTGTTCTGGCCGGCCTCGGCTGCGGCGGCCACCAACTCCATCCGCCAGCTGTCCCGCGTGGCCCCGGTCATCCAGTGGAACCAGGCCATCCAGCCCGACGCGGAGGACTTCGTCGCCGCGTACGCCGGGGTCAGCGACACCGGGATCGGCATCGAGGCCGGCGACAACGCCCTGGCTGCCCTGGAGGAGGCCCAGGCCGCAGGCACCACCTTCGACGGGGAAGGTGACAAGCCGAACCTGCTGGAGATCCGGTTCACCGCGGGGTACGCCGCCGGTGACGACCGGGAGGCCGCGTTCGCCGCGGAGACCGGCGACGCGTTCAACGTGCTGGCCGTCGAGCCGACCCCGACGGTGGACGCGCAGGGCGGGTTCACCGCTGCCAGCCAGGTCATCCCGCAGTACCTGGACGAGGGCATCGACTTCATCTACGCGCACAGCAACGACGTCGCCAACGGTGTCGTGCAGGCCCTGGAGCAGAACGGTCTCCAGCCCGGCGTCGACGTCATCGTCATCACCGGCACGTCATCGGGAGACCTGACCAACCTGCGCTCCGGGAAGATCTACTCAGCGGTGCTGCAGTCCCCGGTCATCGAGGGGCAGCTCGTCGTCCGCACGGCCGCCCAGTTCCTGGCCACCGGTGAGACCCAGGACGGCGAGTACACGTTGCCCGTCGACGAGGCGACCCCCGAGCTCACGGTCGAGGCCCCGCACCGCGAGACCTTCATGATGAACCCGCAGGTCACGGCCGAGAACATCGACACCCTGCAGGTCTGGGACCGGACCTTCGCCGAGCTGAACTGAGGCCGGTGGGGGTGGTGAGCGCCGCTCACCGCCCCCACCCGCCCACGGGTCCCGTCCCTCCTCGAGAGAGCCACCGCGCATGACCGAAGCCACCCCCCTCCGCCTGTCGGCCGAGGGCATCACCAAGACCTACGGCGCCTTCGCCGCCCTCACCGACGTGACCTTCGAGCTGCGTGCCGGGGAGGTGATGGCGCTGCTGGGCGAGAACGGTGCCGGCAAGAGCACGATCGTGAAGATCCTGTCGGGCCTGGTGGCCGCCGACGCCGGCACCGTGACCATCGACGGCGAACCGGTCACCCTCACCGGCGTCGCGTCCTCGCAGGCGGCCGGCATCGCGGTGGTCCAGCAGGAGTACAGCACCGTCCGCACGATGACCGTGGCGGAGAACCTGTTCCTGGGTCAGCGCAGCGCCCCCTGGTGGTGGCGGCCAGGTCGACTGGTCGCCCGGTCGAAGGCCGTCCTCGCCCGGGTCGGCCTGCAGGACCTGGACCCCCGCACCCGGGTGGAGCAGTTGACGGTGGCCGAGATGCAGCTGCTGGAGATCGCCCGCGTCCTGGCCCGGGACGCGCGCATCATCGTGTTCGACGAGCCCACCGCTGCGCTGTCCGACGCCGAGATCGTGCGGGTGCTCGAGGCCGCGCGTCGGCTGGCCTCGGAGGGGCGCAGCATCGTCTACGTCACCCACCGCCTCGGCGAGGTCTTCGAGATCGCCGACCGGGTGACCATCTTCCGGAACGGGCGCAGCAGCGCGCCGCTGGAGGTGGCCGACCTCGACGTCGACGGCGTCGTGGCACGGATGATCGGGCGGGAGCTCGGTGACCTCTACCCGCCCCGGTCCAGCGGTCTGGGCGACGTCGCCCTCGAGGCGCGCGGTCTGGTGGCCCCCGGGTTCCGGGCACCGGTGGACCTGGTCGTGCGGCGGGGGGAGGTCCTCGGCATCACCGGCCAGCTGGGTTCGGGGACCACCGAGCTGATCGAGGCGCTGGCCAGCCTCCGCCCGGTGATCGACGGCAGCCTGCACGTCGGCGGGCGCGAGGTGACCCTGCGGAACCGGCGAGCGGGCATCGCTGCCGGGATCGCCTACTGCTCGGCCGACCGCAAGAGGGACGGCATCTTCCCCGGCGCCTCCATCCGGCAGAACCTCTCCTCGCCGTGGGTGTCGACGGTCGCCCGGGCAGGGTTCATCCGCAGCGGTCACGAGGGGACCGCCACCCGGACCCTGGCCGAGGAGTTCGCCGTGGACACCACACGTCTCGGCACGAGGGTCGGGTCCCTGTCCGGTGGCAACCAACAGAAGGTCGCCGTGGGCAAGTGGAGCGGCACGCAGCCCGACGTGCTGCTGGTCGAGGAGCCCACCCGCGGGGTGGACGTCGGCGCCCGCGCCGACATGTACGCCACCCTGCGTGCGCTCGCCGACTCCGGGATGGCCGTCGTGGTCAGTTCCTCCGACACCAACGAGGTCCTGGGCCTCAGCGACACCGTCGCGACCTTCTACCACGGCCGGCCCACGGCCGTCCGCCCCGCCACCGAGTGGACCGAGCACGACCTGGTCCGCGAGGTCATGCACCGTGAGGAGGTCCTGACGTGACCACGACAGCCCCACCCGAGACCACCGGTCCGGTCGCTCCTCGGGGCGGCACCGACACCTGGCGAGGGAAGTCCGCGCGCACCGTCGCCGACTACGCGATGCCGCTGCTCACCGTCCTGGTCCTGCTCGTCGCCAGCCTGACCACCGACGGCTTCGCCGAGACGGCGAACTTCCGCGCGATCCTCATCAGCACGGCCATCACCGGCATCGCCGCGGTGGGGATGACGGCCATCACCCTCACCGGGAACCTCTTCTCCCTGGGGGTGGGGTCGACGGTGGTGCTGTCCGGGATCCTGTTCCTGGCCGTCGCCGGGGCCACCGGGTCGGTCCTGCTCGCGGTGCTCGCCGCCCTGGGGGCCAGCCTGGTGCTCGGGCTCGCCCAGGCCGTCATCGTCGGGGCCGGGCTGAACCCGGTCATCACCACCCTGGCCTTCGGCGCGATCATCTACGGCTGCGTCGCCGTGGGCACCGGGGGAGAGGTCGTGACCGCCGGGTCCGTGCCGGTCACCTGGCTGGCGACGACCAGCGTGCTGGGGCTGCCCCTGCCCGTGGTGATCTTCGTCGTCCTCACCGCGCTGGTGAGCGTCCTGTCCGCCCGCACGGTCGTGGGTCGCCGGCTGCGGTTGTTGGGGGACAACCGCGCCACTGCCGTCACCAGCGGCATCTCCGCGATGACCGGCACCGTGGTGGCGTTCGCGTCGCTGTCGGTCGGGGCCGCGATCGCCGGCATCCTCTCCGCGGCGCAGTTGCGCCAGATGCAGGCCAACGACCTGCCCAACCTGACCCTGGACGTCATCGCGGCCGTCCTGGTCGGGGGCGCGGCCATCAACGGTGGAGAGGCCTCCGCCGTGCGCACGGCGCTGGGTGCGCTGCTCATCGTCATCCTCGGCAACGTGATGCTCCTGCAGGGGTTGTCACCCGGGGAACGCCTGTTCGGGGTCGGCGCCGTCGTCGTCGTCCTCGTCGTCCTGCTCCACCTCCTGCGGAAGGCAGGCACCCGGTGAACCCCCTCACCCGGTTCTGGCGCACCTACGGGCTCCAGCTGATCATCTTCGCGCTGGTGGTGCTGGCGATGATCGCCGTCGCCCCCGACTTCGTGGGCGAACCGGCGGCCTCGGCCGTCCTCGAGCGGCTCGTGCCGCTCGGCATCATCACCGCCGGCATCGCCGTCACGATGATCGTCGGCGAGCTCGACCTCTCCATCGCCTCGGTGGCCGCCCTCTCCGGGGCCACCGCCATCCTGCTGGGCGACACCGGTCTCGGGCTGGGCCCCGTGCTGCTGATCGCGACCGCAGCCGGGGCCGTGCTGGGGGCCGCGCAGGGCGCGGCGATCGCCCGGCTGGGGATCAGCTCGCTGGTGCTCACCATCGGCACCCTCATCCTGTTCCGGGGAGCCACCTGGCTGGTCACCGACGGCGTGCCGATCACCCCCGACGACTACGCGATGAGCGACCAGCTGCTGCTGCGGTACGGATTGCTCTCCCCGACGTCGGTCATCGCACTGCTGGTGCTCCTGGGCCTGGGCGTCTTCCTCACCCTGACCCGACCGGGGCGCTCGTTGTACGCCGTCGGCGGCGGCCGCACCGAGGCCGTGGCGGCAGGCGTGCCGCTGAGGTCCAGTCTGGTGCTCGCCTTCGCCGTCTCCGGCGGGTGCGGCGCTCTGGCTGGTGCGCTGTCCTCCCTGCGCAGTGCGTCGGCCACCCCGGACGGGTTCCAGAACATGCTGCTGCTCGGTGTCGCCGCTGCGTTGGTCGGTGGGATCAGCCTGGCCGGAGGCCGCGGGGGGATGGTCGACGTGTTCCTGGGCGTCGTCATCACCAGCACCCTGGCCGCTGGCCTGTCCTCGGTCGGGTTCAAGGCATTCGTCGCCGAGCTGTTCACCGGTGTGCTGCTGCTGGCCGTCATCGGGGCCGACGCCACCGTGCGGTGGGTCGCCCGGCGTCGTTACCTCGCCGAGCAGCGCAGGCAGCTCTCCGGTCTGTCCGCCATCGACCTCACGGCCGCCGAACCGGCCGGGTCCCGGGGTCGTCGTGCACGCGGCCCGGAACCGTCGGGGGTGGCCCATACCGATCCGGCAGGCAGTGATGCGACATCCGTACTTCACCGGCAGCGGGCGCGCCCCTAGCGTCGGAGCGTGACCACGACCGGACCCAGCAGCACCCCCACCGAGGCCGACACGATCGGTCGGGTCCTGGTGGTGGGAGCCGGTGCCATGGGGTCCCAGATCGCCATGGTGTGTGCCCTCGCCGGGCGCACCGTGCACCTCGTCGACACCGACCCGCAGACCCTGACCCGGGCCGGGGCCGAGTTGCGCGCCCGGATGGACTCCCGGGTCGCCCGGGGGCGCCTCGGTGCCCAGGAGCGGGACGCGGCGTTCGCTCACCTGCACCTGGGCACCGACCTCGATGCCGCGGCGGCCGACGTCGACCTGGTCATCGAGGCGGTGGTGGAGAAGATCGACGTCAAGACCGAGCTGTTCCGCCGGCTGGACCGCGTCACCCCCGACCACGCGATCCTGGCCAGCAACTCCTCCAGCTTCGTCCCGTCCCGGCTCGCGGCGGCCACCACACGACCCGACCGGGTGTGCAACCTGCACTTCTTCAACCCGGCCCTGGTGATGGCCTGCGTCGAGGTGGTGCCGGGGGAGGCGACCTCCCCGACGACCACGGCCACCGCCGTGGCCTTCACGCGGGCCCTGGGCAAGGAACCGGTGGTGCTGGACCGCGAGGTGGACGGCTTCCTGGCCAACCGGATCCTCAACGCGGTGCGGGACGAGGCCGTCCGGCTCTACGAGGGCGGCTACGCGTCGCTGGAGTCGATCGACCTGGCCTGTCGGACCGCCCTGGGCCACCCGCAGGGCCCCTTCGAGCTGCAGGACCTCACCGGCCTGGACATCGCGTGGTTCACCAAGACCGCCCGGTACGCCGAGACCGGTGACCCCGCCGACCTGCCCAGCGCGAGTCTGGACGCCCGGGTGGGCGCCGGGCACCTCGGCCGCAAGACGGGGCGCGGCTGGTACCGCTACGACGACGACGGCACGAAGACCCCCGCACCCGACCCCGTGACAGGAGCCTGACCATGGACTTCCAGCTGGACGAGGACCAGATCGCCTTCCGCGACCTCGCGCGCGAGTTCCTGGAGAAGGAGGCCGTGCCGCACCGGGCTGAGTGGGACCGCCGCGAGTCCATCGACACCGCGATCCTGCCCAGGATGGGCGAGCTCGGGTTCTTCGGCCTGGGGATCCCCGAGGAGTACGGCGGCATCGAGGGCGACCAGATCACCTACTGCCTGGGCATGGAGGAGCTCGGCCGAGCGGACTCCTCGCTGCGGGGCGTCGTGTCGGTGTCCAACGGGCTTGTCGCGCGGTCGATCCTGCTGCACGGCACCGAGGACCAGCGTCAGGAGTGGCTGCCCGGCCTCAGCGCCGGGACCCGGATCGGCTGCTTCGGGCTGACCGAGCCCGGCACGGGTTCCGACGCCGGCGCACTCACCACCCGGGCACGCCGCGACGGGGACGACTTCGTGATCGACGGCGCCAAGGTCTTCATCACCAACGGCACCTGGGCTGACGTCTGCCTGCTCTTCGCCCGCACCGGCGGGCCGGGTCCGAAGGGGATCACGGCCTTCCTCGTCCCGACCGACAGCCCGGGATTCGTGGCCACGACCATCCACGGCAAGCTCGGGCTGCGCGGCCAGGCCACCTCCGAGCTGTCCCTGTCCGGGGTGCGGGTGCCGGCCACGGCGGTGCTGGGGGAGGAGGGCCGCGGGTTCGCCATCGCCATGTCCTCGCTGGACAAGGGCCGGATCTCGGTGGCAGCCGGCTGCGTCGGCATCGTCCAGGCCTGCCTGGAGGCGTCGGTTGCCTACGCGGGGGAGCGGCAGCAGTTCGGCCGCCCGCTGGCCTCGTTCCAACTGGTGCAGGACATGATCGCGGAGATGAGCGTCGACGCCGACGCCGCGCGGATGCTCACCTGGCGGGCCGCCGACCTCGTGGAACACCACCTGCCCTACGGCACGGCGGCCTCCAAGGCCAAGTACTTCGCCAGCGAAGCAGCCGTGCGCGCCGGCAACCACGCCATCCAGGTGTTCGGCGGCTACGGCTACATCGACGAGTACCCGGTGCAGAAGTTCCTCCGCGATGCCCGCGTCATGACCCTCTACGAGGGCACCAGCCAGATCCAGAAGCTGCTCATCGGCCGGGCCGAGACCGGGGTGAGCGCCTTCATCTGACCGCCCGCCCCGGTGTTCCGAATCGGAACGCGTGACCTGGACCACCCGCCTCCAGGATGGGCGCAACGGGAGACGAGGGCGTCTCCCCCCGCTGAGGAGGCACCATGGGTCGGGTCGAGGGCAAGGTCGCGTTCATCACCGGAGCAGCACGGGGGCAGGGGCGGTCGCACGCTCTGCGCCTGGCGCAGGAGGGCGCGGACATCATCGCCGTCGACATCTGCTCCGACGTCGAGGGCATCCCCTACCCGGGCTCGACGGAAGCCGACCTCGCCGAGACGGTCCGGCAGGTCGAGGCCCTGGACCGGCGGATCATCGCCCGACCGGCCGACGTGCGGGACCTGTCTGCGTTGAGGTCCGTCGCCGACGAGGGGATCGCGGAGTTCGGCGGCATCGACATCGTCTCCGCCAACGCCGCGGTGCTGAGCTTCGGACCGGGCATCGAGCTGGACGAGGACGCCTGGCAGACGATGCTCGACATCAACCTCACCGGTGTGTGGAAGACCGTCCGGGCGACCGTGCCGTCGATGGTCGAGCGGGGCACGGGCGGCTCGGTCATCCTGACCAGCTCGGTCGCGGGCCTGGTGGCCTACCTCAACTTCGCCCACTACGTGAGCGCCAAGCACGGCGTCGTGGGCCTGATGCGCGCCCTGTCGGTGGAGCTGGCGCCGCACTTCATCCGGGTGAACACCGTGCACCCCACGACCACCGACACCCCGATGGTGCACAACCCCGCCCTCTACGAGGTCTTCGGCCAGCCCGGGGCCAGCAGGGACGAGGTGAAGGAGGCCTTCAAGCCGCTGAACTCGCTGCCGATCCCGTGGGTCGACCCGGTCGACATCAGCAACGCCGTGCTCTTCCTGGCCTCCGACGAGTCCCGCTACGTCACCGGGCTCACCATGACCGTCGACGCGGGCGCGACCGCGCCCTACAAGGCGCCCCAGGTGTGACCCGTCTCGACACGGCGGTCCGGTCGGGAGCTGCCGGCCGGACCGCCGGACGTCGACGGGGGTCCCCGGTGTGGAGCTGAACCAGCTGCAGGCGTTCCTCGCCGTGGCCGAGGAGCTGCACTTCGGGCGCGCCGCGCAGCGCCTGCACATGGCCCAGCCACCGGTGAGCCGGGCGATCCGCGCCCTGGAGCGGAACGTGGGGAGCGAGCTGTTCGAGCGCACGACCCGCTCGGTGCGGCTCACGGCCGCCGGTCAGGCCCTCGTCGAGCCAGCCCAGGAGGTCTTCGCAGCGCTGGAGCGTGCGGCGGAGGCCGTGCGCGCCGTCGAGCGTGGCGACGTCGGCTCGGTGCGCGTCGCCTACGCGGGGGCCTCGACCCACCGGCTCGTCGGCGACCTGGCCCGAGCGGTGCGACACCGACACCCCGGCATCCGGCTGGAGTTGTTCAGCCAGCAGTTCGCCCAGCCGTTGCTCGACCGCCTGCTTGCCGGCGACGTCGAGGTCGCACTGGGCCGGTGGGACCAGCTCCCGGCAGGCACCGTCTCCCGCGTGTTGCACCGGGACGGGTTGTGCCTGGCCGTCCCGTCGGGCCACCGCTTCGCCGCGCGCAGCTCGGTGCGGGTGGCCGAGCTCGCCGGTGAGTCGCTGGTCTCGCTGCCGCCGGTTGCGGGCAGCGTCCTCCCCGAACGTCTGCGGCGGCTCTCGCTGGCGGCAGGGTTCTCGGCCGAGGTGGTGCAGGTCGCCCCGGACACCTACAGCGCGCTCTCCCTGGTGGCCGCAGAGGTGGGGTGCCACCTGACGCTGCTGTCGGTGGCCGACGCGGTGCAGGACCCGCACGTGCGGTTCGTGGCCGTCGGGGACGAGGTGGAGCCGGTGCACCTCCAGATCGCCTGGCGGGTGGACCACGTGAGCCCCGTCCTGCGGGCCGTCCTCGACGTCGCCGACCGGCTCGCCCGGGCTGTGGACGCCGAGGTGCCCCAGATCGGGACAGCATCGCCGCCCGTGCGGTGACGACGATGGCCGTCGGCTGCGCCGCCGCAGCCGACGAGAGGAGCAGGGCATGAGTTCGTACGCGACGGTCGACCCGACGACGGGGGAGACCCTGCAGACCTTCGACACCCTCACCGACCATCAGGTGCACGAGGTCCTGGACCGCTCCGCCGAGGCCTACCGCGCGTGGCGCGCCACCGAGCTGTCGTCCCGGGCAGCGGTGCTGCAACGGGTGGCCGACCTGTACCGGGAGAGGTCGGAGGAGCTCGCCGCGCTGACGACCCTGGAGATGGGCAAGCCGCTGGCGGAGTCCCGAGGTGAGGTGGCCCTGGCTGCTTCGATCTACGAGTACTACGCCACCCGGGGACCGGCGTACCTCGTCGACGAGGAGCTCGAGATCGCCGGCACCGGGACGGCGGTGGTCCGCACCGAGCCCCTGGGTCCGCTCGTCGGGATCATGCCGTGGAACTTCCCCTGGTACCAGGTGGCCCGGTTCGCTGCGCCGAACCTGCTCCTGGGCAACACCATCCTGCTCAAGCACGCCCCCAACTGCCCCCAGCAGGCCCTGGCCATGGCCGAGCTCTTCACCGACGCCGGGCTGGCCCCAGGCGTCTACGTCAACGTGTTCGCGTCGAACGACCAGGTCGCCGACATGATCGCCAGCCCGGTCGTGCAGGGGGTGTCCCTGACCGGTTCGGAGCGTGCCGGGATCGCCGTGGGCGAGGTGGCCGGGCGCAACCTGAAGAAGTACGTCTTGGAGCTGGGTGGTTCCGACCCGTTCCTCGTCCTCGCCAGCGCCGACGTGGACGCGGCGGTGGCTGCGGCCGTACCGGGCCGGCTGTTCAACGGTGGGCAGGCCTGCACGTCGTCGAAGAGGTTCATCGTGCACGCCGACCACTACGACCGCTTCGTCGCCGGCCTGTCCGCGGGTATGACCGGCTGGGGGATGGGCGACCCGACTGCGGAGGGGACCAAGCTGGGGCCGATGTCCTCGATCCGGGCCCGTGACGACCTGCAGGCCCAGGTGCAGGACGCCGTGGACGCCGGTGCGCAGGTGCACGTGGGCGGCAGACCCGGTGACGCACCGGGCGCCTGGTTCCCGCCGACGGTCCTGACCGGGGTCACGCCGCAGATGCGCGCCTACAGGGAGGAGCTCTTCGGTCCCGCCGCCGTCGTGTACCGGGTTGACACGACAGCGGAGGCGGTCCGCCTGGCCAACGACTCGGCGTACGGGCTGGCGGCATCGGTCTTCACCGGCGACGAGACCGAGGCCCAGCAGGTCGCCGAGGACCTGGAGACGGGCATGGTGTGGATCAACGCGACCAGCCGCAGCGCGGCAGACCTGCCCTTCGGCGGGGTGAAGCGCTCGGGTGTCGGGCGCGAGCTGGGCCGGTTCGGCCTCGAGGAGTTCTGCAACAAGAAGCTGGTGCGCCGGCCCTGAGGTCGTCCGGGTGGCGGCCGTCCGGCCGCCAGCCGGATCAGGTCTCCACGTCGACCGGGGTGGCCGCAGCAGCTGCCGGGCCGAAGCCGAAGGAGTGGTGGTCCCACCCGTCGGCCAACGGCCCCCAGTAGGAGAACCGGACCTGCTTCTCCTGGATCCGCCACCCCTCGCCGGTGCGGACCAGCTGGTCGCGGTAGCGACCGGCGGACACCTGGGGCACCCCTCTCACCACGCAGGGCTGCCACAGCAGCGACCGGACGGTGGCGTGGTCGCCGTCGAGCTGGATCTCGTGGTTGGACACGTGGTGCCACAGGACGGTCAACCCGCCCGCGGCGAGGCCGGCGAAGAAGTCCCGGACCGCGGTCCGGCCCTCGATCCGGGACAGCCCGTCGAAGGCACCGTCCTCGGTGAAGCACCCGCCGAGGCGGTCCCACTGGCCCTCGTCGAGGTACCGGCAGTACCGCGCGTCCAGGTCACGGATGGCCTCGCGGTCCTCGAGTGCCTGGATGCGCCGGGTCAGGTCGGGCGTCGTCACGGGGTTCCTCCGGGTACGGGGACCGTGGAGCCAGCCGACTCCTCGGCGGCGAGCCAGGCCCGGATCTCCGGGCCGTGCTCGTCCAGGGCGGGGGGCGGCAGGCGGTAGCCGGCCGGGGTGGCGGACAGGGTGATCGGGTTCCGCACCGACGGGATGCCCGCCGGACCGACCTCGACGACGGGGTCCAGCCCGAGGGACGTGGCGAGGGCGACCCCCTGGTCCACGGTGTTGATGGGTCCGCAGGGGACCCCGGCCGCCGTGAGGACGGCGAACCACTCCTGCTTCCCCCGGGTGCTGAGCCGGTCGACCAGCAAGGGCCGGAGGAGCTCGCGGTGGGCCGTGCGGTCCTCGTTGCGGGCGAAGCGGGGATCGTCGGCCAGGCCGGGCAGCCCGAGAGCCTCGGTGAGGCGCCGGAACTGCCCGTTGTTGCCGGCGGTGATCACCAGGTCGCCGTCACTGCACGGCAGGGTCTCGTAGGGGAAGAGGCTGGGGTGGCTGTTGCCCATGCGGAACGGGACGACGCCGCCGGCCACCACCGCCGAGGTCTGGTTGGCCAGACCGGACAACGCCGAGGACAACAGGTCCACCTCGACGTGCTGGCCGACCCCGGTCTGCTGGCGCGCGTGCACGGCGGACACCACCCCGATCGTGGCGTGCAGCCCGGCGATGACGTCGAACACGGCCACCCCGGCCCGGTAGGGCTCGCCGTCCGGGTCCCCGGTCAACGACATCAGCCCCGACATGGCCTGGACGATGAGGTCGTACCCGGGGAGGCCGGCGCCGGCGGGCCCGCTGCCGAAGCCGGAGATCGAGGCGTACACGACGGCGGGGTTGCTCTCGGACACGGTCGCGTAGTCCAGCCCGAACCGCCGCAGCCCACCGGGTTTGAAGTTCTCGACGACCACGTCCGCGCGCCGAGCCAGTTCGCGGGCAGCCGTCCGGTCCTCGGCCAGCGAGAGGTCCAGGGCGATGGACCGCTTGTTCCGGTTGATGCCCAGGTAGTAGGTGGAGACCCCGTCCCGCACCGGTGGGGACCAGGCTCGGGTGTCGTCCCCGGTCGGGCTCTCGACCTTGATGACCTCGGCTCCCAGGTCGGCCAGCAGCATGGTGGCGTAGGGCCCGGCCAGCACCCGGGTGAAGTCCGCGACGAGCAGGCCGGCGAGGGGACCGTCAGGTGGTGGGGACGACGTCATGGGACGGCGGTGCTCCTCGGGGTGTCCGTGGGCGGGCGGCAGAACGCTGCCGGACCTGCCTCAGGGCAGGTCCGGCAGCGGTGCGTGCAGGAGCGGGCGTCAGCGACTCGGGTCGACGAGGACCTTCATCTTCTGACCGGCCTGCAGTGCCGCGAAGCCCTCGGTGACGATGTCGTCCATCGCGATGGTCTCGACCCAGCCGGTCGTGTCGTAGTGGCCCTCGGCCATCAGCTGGAGCACCGCGCGGTAGTCCTCGTCGGTGTAGCAGAGGGTCCCCTGGATGCGGGCCTCGCGCAGGACCAGCTGGATCAGCGAGGTCTCCAGCGGCTTCTCGTAGATGGCGACGCTGACCATGGTGCGCGCGGCGCCGAGGCAGGCCAGGGCGGTCTCCACCGAGGCCTGCACGCCGGCTGCGTCGTAGGCGGCGGTGACGCCGTCGCCCCCGGTGTGCTCGGCGATGAACGCCGGGACGTCGACCGAGGTCGGGTCCAGGGTCTTCGCGCCGAGCCGCTCGATCGAGGCACGCCGGACGGGGGAGGGCTCGACGACGAAGACGTCGTCGACGCCCTGGCCCTTGAGGGCGAACCACAGTCCGATGCCGATGGGGCCGGCTCCGAAGACCAGGGCGGTGCCGGAGGGATCGGGGTCACCGAGCTTGGCGGCGTGGTAGGCCACGGCCATCGGCTCGGTCAGGGCGCCGAGCTCCAGCGACACCGAGTCCGGGAGCTTGAAGGCCATGGACGCCTCGACCACGGTGGTCTCGGCCATGCCGCCGTCGGTGGACAGACCGTGGAACCCGACCTTGGCGCAGACGTTGGGCCGGCCGCCCTTGCAGGCCAGGCACTCACCGCACGAGTAGACCGGGAGCACGGTGACACGGTCGCCGACGGCCAGAGTGCTCACGCCGCCCCCGACCTCGGTCACGGTCCCGGAGAACTCGTGGCCCAGGACCACGGGCAACGAGTCGCCGGTCAACGGGTGGGGTTCGGTCGGCACGAAGATGGGGCCGGCGTAGTACTCGTGCAGGTCGGTGCCGCAGATGCCGTTGAAGGCCACCTGCAACCGGACCTGTCCGGGCCCGACCGGTCCCTCGGGGACGTCGGTGACGTCGATGTCCTCGGGACCGTTGTAGACCACTGCGCGCATCGGGTGGGTTCCTCTCTGGGGGCGTCACCGACGCCGGTGACGCGGTCAGCCCGAGGCGCTGTCGTCCTCGGGGGTCGTGCAGTGGGCCTGGACGGCCGAGCCGTCGGGACTCAGCCAGCCCTTCTCCCGGGCGTAGCCGAGCATCGCGGCGAAGCCCGACTGCCAGGCCTCGTCGCGCTCGCCTGCGAGGGAGCGGACGGCGTCCTGGCGGATGAAGAGGTGCCGGCCGTCGCCGGCGGGCCAGCCGAGGGCGGCGGGGACGTCGGAGGCCCGGAGGGGCAGCTGGGCTGCGTCGGGGACCACGACGGAGAACGAGGTGACGACGTCCGCGTCGACGAGCGCGTGCGCGCCGGTGGCGGGGTCCAGCGTGATGTGCACGGCGACCTCCGGGGTGGGGCGGGCCGACGGCAGCGCGTGCCGTCGGCCCGCCGTCGATCAGGCCTGGGCGCCGGACTTCTCGGCGGCGTGCCGCTCGGTCGCTGCGGCGATGGCCGCACCCTGCCGACCGTCCAGCTCGTCCCAACGCCCGCGGGCCCACGTCTCGGCCCCGGTGAGCCGGTCGGCGCTGCCCTGGAAGCGGGGCATCACGTGGTCGGCGAACAGCTCGAAGCTGTTCAGCGTGTCCCGGTGCCGGGCCCACTCGTGCGCGATCAGCAGGTAGGAGCCGAAGCCCCCGGACTGCTTCTCCAGCCGCTCGATCTGCGAGATGGCCATGTCCGGGGTGCCGATGACACCGAGCCCGGACTCGTTGACCCACTCCACCCGCTCCTCGAAGGTCTTGCCCGCGGCACGGAAGTGCGGCGCGGCCAGGACGTCCTGGGTGTAGTCGCACCAGGCGTCGAGCCCGTGCTTGACCTCCTCGATGGCCTGCTCCTTGGTCTCGGCCAGGTGCATCGGGCCGGCCAGTCGCCACTTGCTGCGGTCGGCCTTGTAGCCGAACTGGGGAGCGCGTTCCTCCATGACGTCCCAGTGCAGAGCGAGCGCGTCGAACCCACCGGCGGCGGTGGCGCCGACCGAGATCAGGTGTGCGCCGTTCTTGGAGGCCGCACGCGGACCGGTCGGGCTGGCGATCGCGGCCACGGCCACGTCGAAGTCGCTGTACGGGGCGTACTGCGTGCGGGCGTCCTTGAGCCGGTAGCGGTTGGTCTCCTTGGTGACCGACTCGCCCCGCAGCAGGGCCATGAGGACGTCGAAGTCCTCCTCCATGGCGCCGCGCTGCTCCTCGAGGGAGATGCCGATCATGTCCGCGTCGGTGGGCAGTGCGCCCGGCCCGATGCCGAGCATGAAGCGACCGCGCAGCAGCCGGTCGGCGAACAGCGCGCGGTCGGCCACCCAGAGGGGGTTGTGGTAGGGCAGCGAGGTCACGCCGGTGCCGAGCTTGATGTGCTTGGTCAGGTTCGCCATGTACATGATGAACATGAACGGGTCGGGGATCAGCTCGGTCCCACAGGAGTGGTGCTCACCGATCCACGCCTCGTCGAAGCCGAGACGGTCCATGTGCTGGATCAGCGCGACGTCCCGCTCGTAGGCGGTGGAGGGGTTCTGCCCTGTGCCAGGGGGGTGGAACGGGGCCATGAAGGTGCCGAACTTGAGGGCCATGAGTGCTCCTTTGCATCCCGGGGGTCCGTGACCCCTGTCGGTGAGCACCGTCACACGAGGCCGCTCGGCCGGGGTGTTCCGTTGTGGAACACGTGGGCCGGTGGTGGGCCGCCGGTCCGGTGTGCCGGAACGGAACACCGCTGTCGTCGTGGCGCGTGTCACGGTCGCCCGGACGGCGATCAGCTGTGCCTCGGGCGGTCGACCGGGGTGTCTGCGACGAGGAGGTCCAGGACGTGTCCGAGCTGTCCGAGCTGTCCGAGCGGTTCCGTGAGGTGATGGCCGGGGTGGCGACCCCGGTGTCGGTGGTGACCGCGGTGTCGGCCGATGGTGTCCCGCACGGGACGACGGTGTCGGCGTTCGCGTCGTTGTCGATGGACCCGCCGA
>JAOPVM010000085.1 GCA_025966215.1 Klenkia sp. | reverse complement strand
GTCCGGGCGTCGGCGGGCAGGACGGCGCCGGCGGCGGCCGGTGCGGCCGGTGTGGGACGGTGCGACACGAGACGCTCAGGCCACCTTCGCCGCGCGGAAGCCGGCGTCGAGGTCCGCGAGGATGTCGTCGATGTGCTCGATGCCGACGGCGAGCCGCACCAGCCCCGGCGTGACGCCGGAGAGCGCCTGCTCCTCGGCGGTCAGCTGGCTGTGCGTGGTCGACGCCGGGTGGATCACCAGCGAGCGGACGTCGCCGATGTTCGCCACGTGCGAGTGCAGCTGGAGCGCGGAGACGAACGCCTGGCCGGCCTCCACGCCGCCGACGATCTCGAAGGCGAGCACGGCGCCGGTGCCCAGCGGGGCGTACTTCCTGCCGGCGTCGTACCAGCGGGAGGAGGGCAGCCCGGCGTAGTGCACCGACTCGACCTCGTCCCGGGTCTCCAGCCACTCGGCGACCCGCTGCGCGTTGGCGATGTGCCGCTCCATGCGCAGCGACAGCGTCTCGATGCCCTGCACCACCAGGAAGGCGTTGAACGGTGACACGGCCGGGCCGAGGTCGCGCAGCAGCTGCACCCGGGCCTTGAGCGCGAACGCCGGCGCACCGAGGTCGGCGTAGACCACGCCGTGGTACGTCGGGTCGGGGGTGGTGAAGCCGGGGTGCTTGCCCGCCGTCCAGTCGAAGTTCCCGCTGTCGACGATCACCCCGGCGACGGCGGTGCCGTGCCCGCCGAGGTACTTCGTCGCCGAGTGCACGACGACGTCGGCCCCGAACTCGATCGGCCGGATGAGGAACGGGGTGGCGACGGTGTTGTCCACGATCAGCGGGACGCCGTTGCGGTGCGCGACCTCGCTGACCGCGGAGATGTCGAGCACGTCGCCCTTGGGGTTGCCGATCGTCTCGGCGTAGAAGGCCTTGGTGTTGTCCTGGACCAGGGCCTGCCAGGCCTGCGGGTCGTCGGGGTCCTCGACGAAGGAGACGGTGATGCCCATCTTCGGCAGCGAGTGGTGCAGCAGGTTGTACGTGCCGCCGTACAGCGAGGCGGAGGCGACGACGTGGTCGCCGGCCTCGGCCAGGTTGAGGATCGCGAGGGTCTCCGCGGCCTGGCCCGAGGCCACGGCCAGGGCTGCGACGCCGCCCTCCAGGGAGGCCACCCGCTGCTCCAGCGCGTCCTGCGTCGGGTTCATGATCCGGGTGTAGATGTTGCCCATCTCGGCGAGGGCGAACAGGTCCGCGGCGTGCTGGCTGTCGCGGAACTGGTAGCTCGTGGTCGCGTAGATGGGCAGCGCGCGGGCGCCGGTGGTGGGGTCGGGGCTCGTGCCGGCGTGGATCTGCCGGGTCTCGAAGCTCCAGCCGCTGGGGTCGGTCATGCGCCACGTCCTCCTGGTGTCGGGAGGCCCGGGCGACCGGACGCTCCGTCGGTTGCGCGGACGGCGGGCGCCGTCCACACCGGCTCTTCCCCTGGAGCACCGCAGACGGAGTAGCGGTTGCCGGGCAGCCAGCCAGGTGCTTGTCGCTGCCTCTCGTGAGCCAGCGCCGATCCTAGGACGACCGGGCGGGGCGTGCACCCGAGGGCTCAGTCCAGGTCGGTGCGGTGGCCCAGGGCCTGTGCGGTGGCGGTGATCTCGGCGTGGTCGGTGGCCCGCACGACGACCAGCGGGCGCGCGTCGTCGTCCTCGTGCAGGTGCACCAGGCAGAGCCCGGCCGGGGCGAGCACCGCGTCGGCGGCCCGCACCGCGGTGGGCACGTCGCCCTCGGTGTCGGTGACCGGGCCCAGGTCGACCCCGGCCCGGACCACCCGGGGCAGTGCGGCGAGGGCCTCGGCGAGCTCCTCGCCCTGGTCGCCGGGGTCCAGGTAGGCCAGCGCCCCGGCGTCGTCCAGGCCGTGGATCAGCGCCACACTGGGGTCTTCGTCGGCCGGGTCGGTGGGTGCCAGCGGGCTGTCGGCCCGGGCGACCAGGTAGCCGGCGGGGTCGAGCAGGGCCTGCCGGACGGCGGGCCAGAGGTGCTCGTCGTCGTCGAGCAGGGCGCACAGCCGTGCCCAGCGCGCGGCCACGGCGGGGTCGTCGGGTCCGGGCACCCGCCCGACGCTAGCCCCCCGGCGGGTCAGGCGGGAACGGCCACCGGGGTGCCGGCCAGGGCGGCGTACCGGCCGCCGAGGGCGACCAGCTCGTCGTGGCTGCCCTGCTCGACGACCCGGCCGTGGTCGAGCACCGCGATGGTGTCGGCTCCTGCGACGGTGGACAGCCGGTGGGCGATGGTGATCGTCGTCCGGCCGCGGGCGACCTCGTCCAGCGCGGCCTGCACGGCGCGCTCGGTCTCGTTGTCCAGCGCGCTGGTGGCCTCGTCGAGCACCAGCACCCGGGGGTCGCGCAGCAGCGTGCGGGCGATGGCCAGCCGCTGCTTCTCCCCGCCGGAGAACCGGTGCCCGCGGGCGCCCACGAGGGTGTCGTAGCCGTCGGGCAGCGCTGCGATGACCTGGTGCACCTGGGCGCGGCGGGCGGCGTCCGCGATCTCGTCGTCCGTGGCACCGGGCCTCGCGTACCGGAGGTTCTCCCGGATCGTGGTGTGCAGCAGGTAGGTCTCCTGGCTGACCACGCCGACCACCCGGGCCAGTTCGGCCAGCGACAGGTCGCGGACGTCGACGCCGTCGATGGTCACCCGGCCGCTGGTCACGTCGTTGAGCCGGGACACCAGCGAGGCCAGCGTGGTCTTGCCCGAGCCGGTCTCCCCGACCAGGGCCAGCGTGCTGCCGGCCGGGACGACGAGGTCGACGTCGGTCAGCGCGGGCCGCTGACCGTCGTAGCTGAACCCCACGTGCTCGAGCCGGACCTCACCGCGCACCGCGGCCAGGGTCTGCGGTGCCACCGGGTCGGCGATGTCGACGGGCAGGTCGAGGTACTCGAACACCCGGCTGAACAGCGCCATCGAGCTGGTCAGCTGCACGCCGACGTCGAGCAGGCCCATCAGCGGGCGGAACAGCGTGCCCTGCAGCGCGGTGAAGGCGACCAGCGTGCCGATCGTCATGTCGCCCGACGTCGCGGGCAGCCCGGCGAACAAGTAGATCAGCGCCGGGATGCCGGCGAACACGATGCTCATGGTCGCCATCCGCCAGCGGCCGGCCAACTGGGAGCGCACCTCGAGGGCGACCAGGTCGGCGGAGGTGTCGGCGAAGCGGGCGGACTGCGCCGGGCCGGTGCCCAGGGTCTTGCCCAGCTGCACGCCGGAGATCGACAGGCCCTCCTCGACCTGGGTCTGCATGTCGGCCATCCGGTGCTGCCGGGCGGCGGTGACCTCGCGGCGCATCAGCGCGACCCGGCGGGTGAGCCAGATCGCCGGCGGCAGCACGACGAGGGACAGCAGCGACAGCCGCCAGCTCAGCGCGGCCATCGCGACCGCGGTGCCGACGACGGTGGTGGCGTTCGAGGCCAGGCTGGTCGCGGTGGAGGTGACCACCGACTGCATGGAGCCGATGTCGTTGGTCAACCGGGACTGCACCTCACCGCCGCGGGTGCGGGTGAAGAAGCCCAGCGACTGGCGCTGCAGGTGGCTGAAGACCGACGTCCGCAGGCCGTGCATGACGCGCTGGCCGACGGTGGTGGACATCCAGGTCTGCACCACGCCGAGCAGCGACGTGGCGGCGGCGACGCCGACCATGCCGGCGACGGCCCAGGCCAGGAGCGTGACGTCCTGCTGGGGGAGTGCGTCGTCGATGACGGTGCGCACCAGGAACGGCGTCGCCAGGGCGATCGCCGAGCTGGCCACGATCAGCGTCATGACGACGCCGACCTGCAGCCGGAAGGGGCGGAAGAGCGCGAGGACGCGGCGCAGGGACACCGGGTTGCGCTCGAGCTGGTCCAGGTCTGCCGGGCTGGGCCGGCCGGTCTCGGGGCGTGGCATGCACGTCCTCCTTCTCGTCCGGGAACATTGCTGAGGTTACCTCACGGTGAGGTAGCAACGCGATGGCCGCTAGCATTCCCGCGTGGCCACCTCTCCCGACGACGACCTGGGCGAGCTGATCGTCCGGGCGGCCCGCTCGCTGCGCGGCCGCTGGCGCGAGGTGCTCGAGCCCTGGGACCTCTCCCCGCACCAGGCCCGCGCGCTCGGGGTCGTCGGGCGCACCGAGGGGCTGCGACTGTCCGCGCTGGCCGAGGGCCTGCGCATCGCGCCCCGCTCGGCCACCGAGGTGGTCGACGGGCTCGCCGGGCGCGGCCTGGTCGAGCGGGTGCCCGACCCCACCGACCGGCGCGCGGTGCTCGTGCAGCTCACCGACGAGGGACGACAGGTGCAGGCCGAGGTGTCCGCCGCCCGCGCCGCCGACGCCCGGGCTGCGCTGGGTCGCCTCCCGGCCGACGAGCGGGCCGAGCTCGCCCGGCTGCTCCGTCGCTTCGTGGACGGCTGACGGCCAGCCGCTGCACAGCTCCTGGGTGCACAGTGGGGCCATGAACCTGGGTGCGCCGGAGATCCTGCTCATCGTGCTGGCCGTGTTCCTGCTGTTCGGCTACAAGAAGCTGCCCGACGCCTCGCGGTCCATCGGCCGGTCGCTGCGCATCTTCAAGGGCGAGATGGGCGGCATGAAGGACGACGAGGCCCGCGCCGCCTCCACCGCCCCCGGCCTGGAGGCCGAGGCCCGTCAGGCGGAGGCCGAGGCGCTCGAGGCCCGCGCCAGGGCAGCCCGGGCCCGCGCCGACGCCGAACGGCGCGAGCTCTCCTCCTGACGCGCGCCCGCCGCCCCCGCCCCTCGATGTGAGATCGAGCGGTGACCGGACCCCCGGGACCCCGCTCGATGTGACGTCCAGCAGGCTGGCGTCGTGCGCGCTGTCGTCTTCGAGGAGTTCTCCGGTCCGCTGACCGTCCGCCAGGTGGCCGACCCGACCCCCACCGCGGACGGCGTCGTGGTGCGGGTCGGTGCGACCGGGGTGTGTCGCAGCGACTGGCACGCCTGGTCCGGGCACGACCCCGACGTCGCCCTGCCGCACGTGCCCGGGCACGAGCTGGCCGGGACCGTCGCCGCCGTCGGTGCCGGAGTGCGGCGCTGGGCGGTCGGTGACCGGGTGACCGTCCCCTTCGTCTGCGCCTGCGGGACCTGCCCGCCGTGCCGGGAGGGCGCCGGCCAGGTGTGCCTGCGCCAGACCCAGCCCGGGTTCACGCACTGGGGCTCCTTCGCCGAGCTGGTCGTCCTCGACGCCGCCGACGTGAACCTGGTGGCCCTGCCCGACGAGCTGCCGTTCTCCACCGCTGCGGCCCTGGGCTGCCGGTTCGCGACCGCCTTCCGGGCGGTCACCGGCGTGGGCGCGGTGCGGCCGGGGGAGTGGGTCGCGGTGCTGGGCTGCGGCGGGGTGGGGCTGTCCGCCGTCCAGGTCGCGGTGGCCTGCGGGGCCCGGGTGGTCGCCGTCGACCCCTCGCCCGGCGCCCGGGAGCTGGCCGCCGCGATGGGCGCCGAGCACGTGCTGGCCTCGGCCGACGGCGTCCTCGACCTGACCGGCGGCGGTGCGCACCTGTCGCTGGACTGCCTGGGCTCCCCGGCCACCTGCGAGGCCTCGATCGCGGCGCTGCGCCCCCGCGGCCGGCACGTGCAGGTGGGTCTGCTGCCGCCGTCGGAGGGCCGGCCCGTCGTCCCGATGGAGCTGGTGGTCGCCCGCGAGCTCGCGGTGCTCGGCAGCCACGGGATGGCCGCCGCGGACTACCCGGCGATGCTGGCGATGATCGCCGCCGGGCGCCTGCGCCCGCAGGACCTGGTCACCCGCGAGATCGGCCTGGCCGATGCCGGCCCGGCGCTGGTCGAGGTCGGCCGCCGCCCCGGCGTCACGGTGGTCACCGCGTTCTGACGGTGCTCCCGCTGCTCGACGCGCAGCCCGGGGACGGCGCCCCGCACCCGGGTCGCCCTGGGAGGTCGAGGTGCAGCGGTCGCTGGAGCGCGAGCTGCCGCGCACGGCGGTGTCGGCGGTGGGCGACGTCGCGGAGACCGCCCCACCGTCCGCTCCCCGCCCGCCCTCGCCGTCAGCTCGCGGGGCCCTCGGAGGGCGGGGGCGCCTGCGTGGTGGTGGGCGGGCGCGTGGTGGTGGGCGGCTGGGTGGTGGGCGCCGGCGTCGGCGTCGAGGTCGGGTCGTCGTCCTCGGTGGTGGTCGGCGGGGTGGTGGTGGCGCGGGTGGTCGTCGTCCGCGGGGTCGTCGTGGGCTCGTCGGTCGTGGTGGAGGGCGCCGCTGTCGTGGGTGCGGGGGCCTCGGAGGTGGGCGCCGGCTGGTCGACCGTGGTCTCCACGACCGGGGTCGTGCTCCCCGCGGTCTCCGGTGTGGGCGGCCGGACGAACACCCACAGCGCGAACACCGCCACGAACAGCACCGCGAGGACGACGGTGGAGGTGCGCAGTCGACCGAGGTGACCGGCCGCCGAGCGCGGGAACAGCCGCTCCCACCCGCTCGGGGCCGGCGCGACCGTCGGGGCCGGCGCGGTGTCGTGCCGGCCCACGGTCGGGACGACCTCGGTGGGGTGGGCGTCGGTGGGGTCCGGGGGGCGGGTCACGCGCCGTCGTCCCGGGTGCGGACGGCGGCGCGCTCACCGTCGGTGGGCGGGCCGGCGGCCGCCGGCGTGACGTCCTGCGGGGTGCTGGCCAGGCCCTCCCGGGCCAGCGCGCGGGCGATCCGGGCGCGCAGTTCGCGACTGACGTCGAACTGCTTGCCCGGCAGGGTGCGGGCCACCACGCGGACGTCGACCTGGTCGAGCTCCAGGCTCTCGGCGCCCATGACGGTGGGCGGGTCGAGCAGCATCGGGCCCAGCTGCGGGTCGGCGAAGGCCTGCTCGCCGACGGTCTGCAGCAGGGCGTCGAAGCGCTCGGGGTCGTTGCCGGCGGGCACCGGGACGTCGATGACCGCGCGCGCCCAGTCCCGGGAGTAGTTGACCGCCCGGATGATCTGGCCGTTGGGGATGTGCACGACCTCGCCGTCCGGGGAGCGCAGCCGGGTGATCCGCAGGGTCACGTCCTCCACGGTGCCGTAGGCGTCGGTCTGCCCGCCCAGGGTGACGATGCCGACGGAGTCGCCGTAGCCGTACTGCCGTTCGGTGATGATGAAGAACCCGGCCAGCACGTCCTGGACCAGCCGCTGTGCGCCGAAGCCCAGCCCGACGCCGAGCACCGTCGCCGGGGCGACCAGGCTGGTCACCGGCACGCCCAGGGTGGACAGCACGAGCACGACCGCGACGGTGTAGACGAGCACCACCGCGGCCCAGGTGACCACCTGGGTGAGGGAGTGCCGGTGCTTGGCCGCCTCGGAACGCACCAGCTCGCCCGACGCCGTGGCGGTGGCGTCGATCCGCCGGGTGATCCGGCCACCGAGCCAGCCGGCCAGGCGGGCCAGCAGGACCGCCCCCAGCACGATGAGGACGGCCTCCAGGAACCGGCCGGCGAACCAGTCGGTGATGTCGCTCAGCCCGCTCACCTCGGCGCCTCCATCGGTGCAGTGTGGACGATGACGGGGTGGACGAGGTCATCGCACGGGCCCAGACGATCGCCGACGAGGTGTTCTTCCCGGCCGCCGGCGAGGTGGACGCCGCCGGGGTGGTGCCGGCCGCGCACCTGGAGACCCTGGCCGAGGCCGGGCTCTACGGCCTGACCGGACCGGTCGGGGCCGGCGGGCAGGGGGCCGACCAGGCAGCGGTGGACGCCGTCGTCGAGGCGCTGGCGGGCGGGGACCTGGCGACCACCTTCGTCTGGCTGCAGCACCTGGCCGTTCCCCGGATGGTCGCCGAGGGGCCCGCCGCGCTGCGCGAGGAGTTCCTGGTCGACCTCTGCGCCGGCCGCACCCGATCGGGCATCGCACTGCTGGCCGCCACCCGGCCGGGGCCGCCGGCGATCACCGTGCGCCGGGAGGCCGACGGGTTCGTGCTGGACGGCGGGGTCCCGTGGGTCACCGGGTGGGCGCACGTGGACGTGCTGCTGGTCGCCGCCCGGGACGCCGCGGACGTCGTGCACTTCCTGCTCGTCGACGCCGTCGAGGGCCCCACGCTCACCGCCGACCCGCAGCGGCTCGTCGCGGTGGAGGCCAGCTCCACCGTCCAGTTCTCCGTGCGCGGCCACCGGGTGCCGGCCACCCGGCTGGTGCGCACCGTGCCGATGGAGCGCTGGCAGGCC
>JAOPVM010000080.1 GCA_025966215.1 Klenkia sp. | reverse complement strand
CTGGTACGGACACCCTCGCGGACGTCGTCGTCCTTCATGCCCTTCATCTCGCCCTTGAAGATGCGCATCGAGCGCCCCAGGGAGCGCGACGCGTCGGGCAGCTTCTTGTAGCCGAACAGCAGCAGGATGGCCAGGATGATCAGGCCGATCTCGAGCGGACCGAAGCTCATCGGGTCCTCCGTGTCGTCTGGGGGCTGTCGGCGACTCTACGCGCCGGTCCGCCCGGTGGTTCGGTGCGAGGCGGGATCCCGGACGGGTGCCGCCGGGGGTTCAGCTGCTGGTCTCCCGCTCGGCGCGGGTCAGCGCGGCACGTCCACGGGCCTCGGTGGCCGCGGCCAGGGAGGCCTGCAGCTGTGCTGCCACGGGGGCCACGTCCCGCTCCAGAGCCGCCAGCTCCCGGGCCAACCGGTTGCGGGCGCCGAGCAGGCCGTAGGCGAGGACGCCCAGGGCCAGGACGGCGAGGACGGCGACCACGACCCACACGATCAGCACCAGCACGGCCCGACCCTAGCCGCCGGGGCGGTCGGCGTAGCGCGTCAGCGCCGCGCGGGCGTCGGCGGCGATCTCGTCGGCGAGCTCCCTCGGTTCCTCGACCGTGGCCGCACCCCCCAGGGAGGCGACCAGCCGCCGGGCCCAGGCCGGGTCGGCGGTCCGGACGCCGACGAGCAGGCCGCCGGGCGGGTCGTCCACGGCGGTGACGTCCTCGACCGGGTAGTAGTCGGCGACCCAGCGGGCGGTGCGGGCCAGGCGCAGCCGGACCAGCGGCTGCTCCGGGTCGGCCTGGTAGAGCCCGTCGTCGAGGTCGCGTTCCTCGGCCTGCTCCGGCGGCAGCGACGGTTCGGTGAGCACCGCGACGTCGTCCACCCGGTCCAGCCGGAACAGCCGCACGCCCTCGGCCCGGCGGCACCACGCCTCCAGGTACCAGTGGCCGTCGACCAGCAGCAGCCGCATCGGGTCCACGGTGCGCTCGGTGCGCTCGTCCCGGCTGGGCACGTAGTAGTGCAGGTGCACCGCCCGGTGGGACTGCAGTGCCTGCCGGACGACGGCGAGCACCTGCTCCCGGGCGTCGATGCTCACCGCGACCGACCCGGCCAGGTCCGCCGGCTCCCCCGCGGCGGCCGACACCTTGACCAGGGCCCGGCTGACGGCCTCGGTCTCGGCGAGGCCGGGCAGCTCGAGCAGGGTGCGCAGCGCGACGATCAGCGCGACCGCCTCATCGGTGGCCAGCCGCAACGGCCGGGCCAGCCCGGCGGTGTCGGTGACCCGCACCCGGTCGCCCTCGAAGGCCAGGTCGATCAGGTCGCCGGGGCCGTGCCCGGGCAGCCCGCAGACCCAGAGGAGCTCGAGGTCCTTGCGCAGCTGGGCCTCGGTGACCGCGAAGTCCCGGGCGGCGGCAGCCAGGGTGACGCCACCGGGCCGGGCCTCCAGGTAGGGCACCAGGGCCAGCAGCCGGGTCATCCGGTCCGCGGTCGGGGCGCTCACGCCGCACCGCCCATCGCGGCCAGCCGGGTCAGCCGGTCGACCACCGCGGCGCGGAGCTCGGCCGGGGACTCGACCAGCACGTCCGGGCCGTGTGCGGCGATCTCGTCGGCCAGGCCCCACAGCTCCGTCGTCCGCAGCTCGAGGCGGTCGTCCCCGGCGTCGTCGGCACCCAGGTCGGCGGCCCGGCGGCGCAGGCCGACGGCGGTGCCCGGGCGGGCGGTGAGGTGCACGACGTGCTCGGTGCGGCCCACCTGACGGGCGACGACGGCGGCCAGGTCGAGGTCGGCGGGCGGGGTGAAGGCGTCGGGGGGCCCACTGGCGCGGGGGTTGCCGGTGATCCGGGAGAGCCGGAAGACCCGGGGAGCGGCGCGGTCCAGGTCGTGGCCGACCAGGTACCAGCGGCCGTGCCAGGCGACCACGCCCCACGGCTGCACCCGGCGCGTGGCCCCGGCGTCCTCGTCGGGGCGGGTGTAGGTGAAGGTGAGCACCCGGCGGTCGCGCGCCGCGGCGTAGCAGGCGTCGAAGGAGGGCTCCCCGGCGTCCAACCGGGGCTGCAGGGGCAGCCCACCGCCGTCGACGTCCACCCCGGCCGCCCGCAGCTTCACCAGCGCACCCTGGGCGGCGCCGCCGAGCTGGGCGGACTGCCACAGCCGCAGCGCCAGGCCCACGGCGGCGGCCTCCTCGCCGGTGAGGGTGATCTCGGGCAGCTCGTAGTCCGCCCGGGCGATGCGGTAGCCCTCGTCGACGTCGAACGCGCTGGTCCGGCCGGTCTCCAGCGGCACCCCCAGCTCGCGCAGGTCGGCCTTGTCGCGCTCGAACATCCGCTTGAACGCCTCGTCGGCCCGCTCGGTGCCGTCGGCGGCCTCGTACCCGGGCACCGTGGTGCGGATCCGGTCGGCCGAGACGTACTGCCGGGTGCCCAGCAGCGCGAAGACCAGGTTCACCAGCCGCTCCGCACGCTTCGCCGACACGACCCCCACGCTAGTGGTCTCCCCTAGCCTGGCCCGGTGGCCACCACCGACGCACCAGGCTCCCGGATCCGCTGGCGGCGCGGGACGGTGACCGCCCTGGGCCGCACCTGGCGGGACTCCCTCGAGCTCGAGGTGACGGTGCCCGGGGACGGCGACCTGAGGGCGCTCGCGCACCCCTCGGTCGTCGGCACCCCCGAGGTGGGCGACGCGGTCCTGCTCAACACCACGGCCTGGGCCCAGCGGCTGGGCACCGGCGGGTACGCCCTCGTCGTCGCGTTCCCCGACCGGCTGCCGGCCGACCCCACCGGTCCCGGGCACCTGGTGAAGGCGCGGTACACCGGCCTGCAGGTCACCGTGCAGGGCGTGGACGAGCAGGAGACCCCGCACCACCGGGTGATCGCCGACGCCGAGGACGTCGGGGGCATGCCCGTCGTGGTGGCCGACCTGCACTCCGCCCTGCCCGCCGTCCTCGCCGGGGTGCACGCCACCGCCCCCGACCTGCGGGTGGCCTACGTGATGACCGACGGCGGCGCCCTGCCGGCCGCGTTCTCCCGCACGCTGGACGCGTTGTCCGACCGGCTGGCCGGGGTGGTGACCGCGGGCCAGGCCTTCGGCGGCGACCTCGAGGCGGTCACCGTGCACACCGGGCTCCTCGCTGCTCGGCACGTCCTGCAGGCCGACGTCACGGTGGTCGCGCAGGGTCCGGGCAACCTGGGCACCGGCACCCCGTGGGGCTTCTCCGGGGTCGCGGCCGGCGAGGCCTGCAACGCCGTGCACGTGCTCGGCGGCCGGGCCGTCGGGGCGTTGCGCATCTCCGACGCCGACCCCCGGCCCCGGCACCGGGGCGTCTCGCACCACTCGCTGACCGCCTTCGGCCGGGTCGCCCTCGGCGGGGTCACCCTCGTCGCCCCCCGCGGGCTGTCCCCGGAGCTCGGCGCCCAGGTCGGGGAGGACCTCGCCGGGCAGCCCGAACGCAACCCCGTGGTCTGGGTGCCCACCGAGGGTCTGGACGACGCCCTGGCCGCCTCCCCGGTGCGGCTGTCGACGATGGGCCGCGGACTGGACGCCGAACGGGCCTACTTCCTGGCCCAGGCCGCGGCCGGCCGGTACGCCGCAGACCTCGCCGGCCCGTCCTGATGGTCGGTGGGCTGCCCTCGGCGGCGCAGCTGGCCTGGGTCGTCGCGACCGCCGCGCCGGGCGCGACGGTGGTGGACGTCGCCGGGCTGCGGGACCGCAGCTCCCCGTGGCGGGTGACGCTCTCGGAGGGCCCGGACCTGGTGCTGCGGGTCGGCGGCGACGTCGACCTGATGCGCGCCGAGGTCGCCGGGCGGCGCGCCGCCGCCGACGGGGGCCTGCCGGTGGCCAGGCTGCTGGACACCGCCCTGGACCGGACGCCGGCGCTGCTGCTGAGCGTCGCGCTGCCCGGGTCGAGCCGGATCGCCGAGCAGCCCGACCCCGCGCACCTGGCCGCCCTCGGTGCGACGGCGGCCCGGGTGGCCGCCGTCCCGACACCGGCGGGTCTGCCCACCGTGGACCGACCGGTCCGCGGGGTGGACTTCGCCGCGCTGCACGCGGCCTTCTCCCGCCCCCTGCTCGTCGCCGCTGCTGACGCGGTGGACCGACTGGGCCCGCCCGTCGGGCCGGTCGGGTTCGCCCACGGCGACCTGTGGCACGGCAACACGTTGTGGAGCGAGGACGGTGAGCTCACCGGCCTGCTGGACTGGGACTGCTCCGGTCTCGCACCGGCCGGGTTGGACCTGGGCTCGTTGCGGCTGGACGCGGTGCTCTGCCACGGTGCGGGCGCCGCCGACGCGGTGCTCGCCGGCTGGGAGCAGGCCTCCGGTCGGCGCGCCGAGGAGGTCGCCCGGTGGGACGTGGTGGCCGCGCTGGCCACCCCGCCCGGGATGGACTGGTTCGTCGGCGCGATCGCCGGTCAGGGCCGCCCGGACCTGGACGCGACGGTCCTCACCGACCGGCGGGACGCCTTCCTCCAGGACGCGCTCGACCGGCTGTGACCGCGGCGGGTCACATGCTGGCGATGAGCTTCTCGACCCGCTCGTCCACGGCCTTGAAGGGGTCCTTGCACAGCACGGTGCGCTGGGCCTGGTCGTTGAGCTTGAGGTGCACCCAGTCGACGGTGAAGTCGCGCCGCTTCTCCTGGGCCTGCCGGATGAACTCCCCGCGCAGCCGGGCCCGCGTGGTCTGCGGCGGCACGGTCTTGGCCTCGAACACCCGGGGGTCGTGCGTGACCCGGTCGACCATCCCGGCCCGCTCCAGGAGGTAGTAGAGACCCCGGCCGCGCCGGATGTCGTGGTAGGCAAGGTCGAGCTGGGCGATCCGCGGCGCCGACAGCGACAGGTCGTGCTTGGCCTGGTACCGCTCGATCAGCCGCTTCTTGATCGCCCAGTCGACCTCGCGGTCGATCAGCGAGTGGTCACCGGTGTCCACGGCCTTCAGCGCCCGGCCCCACAGCTCGAGCATCTGCCGGTGCACCGGGCCGAGGCCCTCGCGGTCGACGTACTCGGCGGCCCGGTCGTGGTACTCGGTCTGGATCTCCAGCGCCGACATCTCGCGCCCGTTGGCCAGCCGGACGGTGCGTCGGCCGGTGAGGTCGTGGCTGATCTCCCGGATGGCCCGGATCGGGTTCTCCAGCGTCATGTCCCGGACCGGGACGCCGTCCTCGATCATCCGCAGCACCAGGTCGGTGATCGCCACCTTGAGCAGCGTCGTCGTCTCGCTCATGTTCGAGTCGCCGACGATGACGTGCAGGCGGCGGTAGCGCTCGGCGTCGGCGTGCGGCTCGTCGCGGGTGTTGATGATCGGCCGGGAGCGGGTGGTGGCGCTGGAGACGCCCTCCCAGATGTGCTCGGCGCGCTGGCTGACGCAGTAGACCGCCCCGCGGGGGGTCTGCAGCACCTTGCCGGCGCCGACCACGATCTGCCGGCTCACCAGGAACGGGATCAGCACGTCGGCCAGCCGGGAGAACTCGCCCTGCCGGCCGACCAGGAAGTTCTCGTGGCAGCCGTAGCTGTTGCCCGCGGAGTCGGTGTTGTTCTTGAACAGGTAGATGTCGCCGGTGACGCCCTCTTCGGCCAGCCGCTGCTCGGCGTCCACCAGCAGGCCCTCGAGAATCCGCTCGCCCGCCTTGTCGTGGACGACGAGCTCGGTGAGGTCGTCACACTCGGCGGTGGCGTACTCGGGGTGGCTGCCGACGTCGAGGTACAGGCGGGAGCCGTTGCGCAAGAAGACGTTGGAGCTGCGCCCCCAGGAGACCACCCGCCGGAACAGATAGCGGGCGACCTCGTCCGGGGAGAGCCGGCGCTGCCCCTTGAAGGTGCACGTGACGCCGTACTCGGTCTCGATGCCGAAGATCCGTCGGTCCACGATTCGAGACTAGGCGCCGGGAGCGACAGAAGGCGCGTTCTGCCCCGGATGGCCGGTGACGAGCGCGGAACCGCAGCCCGTCCCGCTCGCCGGCTCGCGGCCGGACCCGGCCGCGGCCTTCCGCCGAGGGAACTCGTGGGTCATCCGGCGGTCGGGCCGGTCAGTCCTCCGACGTCGGGGGCTGCGCACCGCCGGCCGTGTCGGGGTTGGCCGGGTCGCCGAGCCCGGCCGGGGTGCCGGGCTCCGGAACGCTCGGGGCGTGGGCCGTCGCGGCCGGCGCGTCCGCGGTCGCATCGGGGGTCGGCTCGTCACCGAGCAGCCGGCGCAGGGCCGAGCCGGTGA
>JAOPVM010000295.1 GCA_025966215.1 Klenkia sp. | reverse complement strand
TGGCCCCGATGGCCCCGGGCACGCTCACGGGCCTGCAGCTGTGCGTGAGCGACGCGGTCGCCGCGCACGCCGAGTTGGCCGGCCGCGGGGTGCCGGTGACCGAGGTCGTGCACGTCGAGGGCGGCGGCACGGTGCCCGGCCCGGGCGGGGCCCACGAGACGTTCTTCTTCTGCGACGACCCCGATGGCAACAGCTGGGCCGGGCAGCAGTCGCCCGCGCGCTGACCCCGGACGTGGAGCAGCCCCGCCCCGGACGCGTGAAACGACCGGGAGCGGGGCCTGTTCCCCCCGCTCATGGCGAGTGGGCGGAGGACGTGGGGGCAACGGTACGGAGCCCCGCGGCGGGTCAGGACAGCGGGAGCGCCGCCGGCAGGTCCAGGCCCTCGAGGGCCTCGGTGACGGCGGTGGACAGCCACCCCGCGGCGAGGAAGACATCGAGCAGGCCCTCGGACGTCGAGGACAGGGTGGCCGCGGAGGTCCCGGCGCACCACACGGCATCGCACACCGTCGTCGTCATGGGCTGACTATCGGCAGTGCACCGGCCCGACGGGAGGACCACCCGCCCCCGACCTGCGTCGATCTCCTCCGGACGGCAGCGGCGTGGGTCAGCGTGACGCCAGCGGGCCCGCCACCTGGGTCACCACCAGGTCGGGCAGCTCGGTGAGGCGTCCGACGAGCAGGACCCGGACCGGTGTCGCGGTGGGGGGTCGACCTCCGCCCCGCGGTCCGCGACCTCCCGCCGGTGCCCGTCGACCGCGTGCGCTTCGGCGACGGTCAGCGCGGCGCAACGGACGCCCTCTGCGCCGACGAGTCGGGTGGCGTGGCGGGCGATGTGGGCGGCCTGCGGGGAGGAAGGTCGAGCAGGGCGGGCGCCTGCTCAACCGCCGTTGCGCCGCCGGTAACGAGCAGCCCGCTTGGCCGCGGCTGCACGCTTGCGCTGTGTCTCCCGGTTCTGCCGGGCGGTCCCGGCCGCGTCGCGGATGCGGACCGCCGTTCCACCCGGGTAGCCGGCCTTCATCACCCGGTGCTCGGTCGTCTCGGGCATGTAGGCCAGCGAGAAGATCAGACCGAGGAAGACCCCGCCCCCGACCACGGCACAGCGCAGTGCCCAGCTGGCCGGCAGCAGCGTGAGGATGAGGATGCTGGGGATGGCCATCTGCACCAGGCTGCGGGCCACGTGCCGCACTCCCCAGCTGCCCGTGGTGGTGTCGTGGAGCACCCAGCTGCGGTGCGCGGGCGGCAGGCCGCCGCCGAAGGCGTACCAGAGCCACCGGTGGACCGGTGGCCGCACTCGCGGTCCGGCCTCGTCGACGAGACGGGGGTGCGCGTCGGTCGAGGTCATGGCTCTCCTGGGTCGGTGCGGAGTCGGACCCCGATGTCGAGGCCTGGGCTCGAGATGCTTGGTGCACCAAGCATACGCGTTCCGTGGCATCCTGCACCGGTGACCACGACTACGGCGGCGTCGGCCACCAGCGCCGACCCGCTGGCCCTGGACCAGCAGGTCTGTTTCGCCCTCTCGGTGGCCGCACGCACCGTCGTCGCGGTGTACCGGCCGGTTCTGGAGCCTCTGGGCCTGACCCACCCGCAGTACCTGGTCATGCTGGCGCTCTGGCAGCACGGGACCCTCGCGTCGAAGGACCTGTCGCGGTTGCTGCAGCTGGATCCGGGCACCCTGTCGCCGCTGCTCAAGCGGCTGGAGTCGGCCGGTCTGCTGCGGCGCGACCGGGACCCGCGCGATCAGCGCAACCTCGCGCTCAGCCTCACCGAACGGGGCCGGGCGCTGCGGGCCCGGGCCGAGTCGATCCCGGCCGGGATCGTCGAACGCCTGGGTCTGTCCGGCGAGGAACTCACCGCCCTGCACGCCCATCTCACCGTGGCCATCTCCGCTGCGCAGCGCACGCTGGCCGCCACCGGAGCGACGCCGGCGGAGGACCCGGGTGGGCGGCCGGGACTCGGCTGATCGGAGCGGGCAGCCCGGCTCGCACGCGCATGCGGCTCGTGGGCGGGCAGCGAGTCGTGCTGCTGCCCGCCCACCCGCCTTGCCCCCACGGTCATCGGTCACCACCGGAATGTCCGGACGCCGTGAGACGACGTGCTCGAGGTCTGACTGCAGACCGCCGCCTCAGTAGTCGCGGGGGTCGATGCCCTTGGTCTCCGGGCCGTACGGCCGTGGATAGATCTGCCCCATCGTCAGCAGTTCGGGTTCCTCGCCCAGGGGGGCGCTGATGACCACCACGTCGGGATCGCCACCGCTGAACTCCCAGATGACCTGCCTGCACTCAGCGCACGGCACCCCGGAGTAGGGGCCCACGACGGTGACGGCCTGGATGCGTCGACCCCCAGCAGCGACCATGGCGGCCACCGCGGTGCGCTCGGCGTGCATCGACTGCTGCAACGTGACGGTCTCCACGTTGCAGCCGCTGTGGATGCGGCCCTCCCCATCGAGCACCGCCGAGCCCACCAGATGGTTCGAGTACGGGGAGTAGGCATGCTGGCGGCTGCTGGTCGCGGCTGCCACCAGCGCCTCGACCGTGGCCTGGTCGATCCTGCTGCCCGCCACCGTTCCGTCGGTGGCGCGGGCGGTCTCCTCACCCACGGCGGCCGGCCGTGGTGTCGTCCCGCTGGTCGGTCTCGGACATGCCACCGCCGCGCTTGCCAGCCGCGGTGGGCAGCACGATCGCCCGGTCGGCCCGCAGGTACAGGTCGATGGTGGCACCGGGTGAGTAGTCGACGCCGACCGAGGTGATGGAGACGATGCCCTCGTCGCCGGTGGGCAGGCTGATGCGGGCCTTGACCACTCCCCCGGCGTAGCCGCTGGTGAGCACGGTGGCCTGCACGTGCAGGTCCTTGCTGTCGGCATCGGGTCGCTCGGTGAGGCCGATGGCGTGCGGACGCCACAGCACCCGGACCGGCCCGGCAGGCAGCGCGGGGCCGGGGACGGCGAGCACGCCGAGGGTGTCGGCGATGAGCGCGTTGCCGTCCCAGGTCGCGCTGATCGCCAGGGACTCCCCGACGAAGTCGGCGACGAACTCCGTCGCCGGCTCGTCGTAGACCTCGCGCGGGGTGCCGACTTGCTCGATCTTGCCCTTGCTGAACACGATGATGCGGTCGCTCATCGTGAGCGCCTCTTCCTGGTCGTGGGTCACGTAGATGACCGTGACCCCCAGCCGGTCGTGCAGTGCCTTGATCTCCAGCTGCATGACCTCCCGCAGCCGGCGGTCCAACGCGCCCAAGGGCTCGTCCATCACCAGCAGGGTGGGTTCGAACACCAGCGCACGGG
The DNA here is from genome assembly GCA_025966215.1 of Klenkia sp. Classification (GTDB taxonomy): domain Bacteria; phylum Actinomycetota; class Actinomycetes; order Mycobacteriales; family Geodermatophilaceae; genus Klenkia. The sequence continues at coordinate 9,317 of JAOPVM010000295.1, read as the reverse complement.
CGATGGCGACCCGCTGCTGCTGACCGCCGGACAGCGAGTCGGGCTTGCGCTTCTCGAACCCGGGCAGCTCCACCAGCTCCAGCGCCCGGGCGACGCGCTCGTCCCGCTGGGCAGCGGGGACCTTGCGCATCTTCAGCGGGAAGGCGACGTTCTGCCCGACGGTGAGGTGGGGGAACAGGGAGTAGTTCTGGAAGACGACGCCGATGTTGCGCTTCTCGGGGGCGATGTTGGTGACGTCGACGCCGTCGAAGGTGATCTGTCCGGTCGAGGGGGCCTCGAAGCCGGCGATCATCTTCAGCGTGGTGGTCTTGCCCGACCCCGACGGCCCGAGCATGGACACGAACTCCCCGGCGCGGATGGTCAGGTCCACGCCTTCGACGGCGGTGGAGTTCCCGTAGTGCTTGGCGACGTTTCGCAGCGTCACCGAGGTGGCGTCAATTGCCACGGGTCCGCCTCCTTCCGCGCAGCAGCGCGACAGCCATGATCAGGACAGTGACGATGAGCAGGATCGATGCGATGGCGGCGACGGTGGGGTCCACGCGCTCGCGCAGCTGGTCCCACATCACCACCGGCAGGGTCTTGAAGCCCGGGTCGGTGAGATAGAGCGCGACGACGACCTCGTCCCAGGAGGTGACGAAGGCGAACAGCATCCCCGAGACGATCCCGGGCAGCGCCAGGGGCAGCAGGATCCGCCCGACCACGACCACCGGTGAGGCGCCCAGGCTGCGGGCGGCGTCGGCGGCACTGGGGTTGATCTGGGCCACCGAGGACATCACGGTGACGATGACGAAGGGCACCACGAGCATGGTGTGGGCGGCCACCAGACCCCAGAACCCGATGAGTTCGAACTGGGCGTAGGTGACGTACATGCCGACCGCGATGACCATCGGCGGCACGATGACCGGGGAGACGACCAGGGCCAGGATGAGGCCCTGGCCCCGCCACTGCCGGAACCCCAGCGCGATCCCGGCCGGGGTGCCGATCAGGGCGGCGAAGACCGCGGTGAGCACCGCGACCTGGAAGCTGTTGGCCAGCGCCTGGGTCCACTGCGGATCGGTGAAGAGATTCCCGAACCAGCGCAGGCTGAACCCGCTGGGCGGGAAGGTGAGGATCTCACTGGTGCTGACGCTCATGGGGAGCACCACCAGCGCCGGGAAGAGCAGCAGCAACACCACCAGGGCGGTGAGCACGGCCCAGGCCCAGCGGAACGGTGACCGTCGGGGCGACGCAGGCTGCACGTCGGTGACCGGTGCCCCTTCCCCGGTGGCGGTGGCTGCTGGTGATGCAGCTGTGGGGGCGGTCATCGCTGGTCCTTTCCAGGCAGGAACGCTCGTGCCAGCAGTCCCCAGCCGGCGGCCAGGAGCCCGATGACGATGATCAGGACGAGGGTGGCCAGCGCCCCGGCGGTGGCCCAGTCACCGCGCTGCTGCACCGCGTTCTCGATCAGCACCGCGATCGGCTGGTCCGAGGGTCCACCCAGCAGCACCGGGGTGATGTAGTAGCCGACCGCGAGGATGAACGTCAGCACCGCGCCGGCGGCGGTGCCCGGTGCGGTCAGCGGCACGAAGATCCGCCAGAACGTGCCGATGGGCCCTGCGCCGAGGCTCCGGGATGCGCTGAGCAGGTTCTTGTCCACCCGCCCCATCGCGGCGAAGCAGGGCAGGATGACGAAGGGCAGCAGGATCTGGGTCATGCCGACGGTGACGGCGAAGGAGGTCCGCAGCAGCGGGATGGGCGCATCGGCGATGCCGGTGCCCACCAGCAGGTCGTTGACGATGCCGGTGTCCCGCAGGATGACCGACCAGGCGAAGCTGCGCACCAGCAGGCTGGTCCAGAACGGCAGGAGCGCTGCGAACAGCAGGAAGATCCGCCAGCCGGGTGTGGCCTTGTACATGGCGTAGGCGTAGAAGTAGCCGATCACCACGGTCAGCACGGCGACCACGAGGGCCGTGCGGAAGGTGTTGCCGGCGTACTGCAGGGCGATGGGGTCGGTGAGGACCCGGGTGTAGTTGCCCAGGCCACCGGGGGCGTCGAGCGGATAGGTGAAGCTGCGGATGACGACGGTGGCCAGGGGGGCGAGGAAGAGGACGGCCAGCAGCGTGAGCAGCGGGACCACCATGACGGGGTGCGCGACCGAACGGCCGTCTCTGACCCGGGTTGTAGCCATACCGGTATGCCTTTCTGTGCTGTCCGTTCAGGCGGCAGGACTCGTGGTGGGCCCCCTCGCCAGGGCCCACCACGAGCTACCTCAGGAGCTGGCGCGCCAGGCCTGGTAGGCGCTGTCGATCTCGGCGGAGTTCTGCGCGATGTACTCGTCGTCGAAGCTGGCGTGCGGCTGGTCCAGGTGCGCGGTGGGCAGGTCCTGCTCCATGGCCGCGTCCGGGGTCGCCTCGGTGTTCGACGGTGCCAGCGGGCTGAACTGCGACGGCGCCCCGTTGTGCTCGGCGCTCACCGCGTAGGCGATGAGCTGCATGGCGGCATCGAGGTTCTGGGTGCCCCTGGGCACAGACAGGTAGGAGGCGGCCAGGATCTGCTGGTTGAAGGTGTAGTCCACCGGCAGACCCAGGTTCTCCCGGGCGTCGTAGGCGCGGGCGTTGTAGGTCATGACCATGGCGACCTCTCCGCTGCCGACGATCTCCTCGGACTCCGAGCCGCTCTGCCAGAACACCAGCGAGTCCTTGATGGTGTCCAGCTTGGCGATGGCCCGGTCGATGTCCAGGGGGTAGAGGTTCTCCGGGGCCACCCCGTCGGCCAGCAGCGCGATCTCGAACAGCCCACCCAGGGAGTAGTCCATGACGCCGCGCTTGCCCGGGTACTTGTCCAGGTCGAAGAAGTCCGCCCAGCCGGAGGGCTCGGAGGTCACCTGGTCGGTGTTGTAGGCCAGCACGATGCTGTAGATGGAGTTGGCGACGCGGTACTCCGAGGAGTACCCCTCCAGGATCTGGTCCTGGTCGATGACCGAGTAGTCCAGGGGCTCGAGGTAGTCGCCATCGACGCTGGTGCCCCAGGTGTTGTCACCGTTGTAGACGTCCCAGACCACCCGGTTGGCATCGACCATCGAGCGCAGCTTGGCGTTGTCGGTGCCGGCCTCGACGGTGACGTCGATGCCGGTGTCGGCGGTGAAGGGGTCCAGGACCCCCTCCTGCATGGCGTCGTGGTAGGCACCGCCGCCATCCACCCACACGACAGGACCCTCCGCGGAGGACGAACCGGATTCCGAGCCGCCCCCGGAGCCGCACGCCGCCAGGGCGACCACGGTGACGCCGGCGACTGCAGCGATGAGCGCGCGTCGCGCTCCTGACCTCTGTGACATCTCGCAGACCGATCTTCTAGGTAGGAGGTGTTGCACAGGTCATACGAATGACCTGCGCTCAAATTAGGGCTCCCTGCTGGGCGCGTCAATGGCCTGGCACGATCGTTACGAGCCGGCAACGAGTGGGGGCGGTGGGGATGGAGCCGCGGCGACGAGCTGTCACCAGTGGTGACGTTGCGCGACATGCAGGGGTGTCCCAGTCGGCGGTCTCCCTGGTCATCTCGGGGAAGGCCGGGACCAGGGTCTCGGCCAAGACGGCGGCCCGGATCCTCGAGGCGGCCGACGAGTTGGGATATGCCCCCAATGCTGCCGCGGCGATGCTGCGCACCGGGCTGGCCCCGACGCTGGCCCTGGCGGTGCCGACGGTCACCCAGCCCTTCTTCTCCTCGGTGCTGCTCGCTGCCGAGCGGCGAGCCCGCGAGTCCGGCTACTCGATGATCTTGCTGAACAGTGGTAGCGACGAGCAGTGGGTCAAGCGTCTGGCCGACATGCTGCGCGGCGGGGTGCTCGCCGGCGCGATCGCCTACGGCGCCCGGCCTGCCGAGGCGCAGGCACTCGCCGACACCGGGCTGCCGGTGGTTCTCGCCGACGCCGGCGCCGCATCTGGCCTGCCGCTGATCGAGTTCGACTTCTCCCAGGGGATGACCGAGGCTGCCCGGCACCTCGGCGAACTCGGGCACACCGCCATCGGTTACCTGGCGGCCAACGGGGACCGGTTCACCTACCGCCGCCGGCGGCAGGCCTTCACGTCCCAGGTGGTCGACCAGGGCGGCGCGGTGGTCGCGGTGCAACGCAGTGCGTCCTTGGACTTCGACGATGCGGTGCACGCTGGACGCGAGCTGCTCCGCTCCTCCCCCGGTGTCACGGCGGTGATGTGCGATGACGACCTCCTCGCCGCAGCGTTGATCCGCGCGGCCGCGCCGGGAACCGTCGGGTCCCAGCTGTCGGTGATCGGAGTCGGTGACATCGATCTGGCCCGGATGACCACCCCGGAGCTGACCACGGTGGAGTTGTCGGCGGCCGACATCGGTGCCGGCGCGGTCGATCTTCTGCTGTCCGAGCAGCCCACAGCGCGTCAGACGATCGGGTCACGGCTGGTGGTGCGCGGTTCGACCGGGGCAGTCGGGTGACGTCGGGCGCCCACGGCCGAGGGCGCCCGCCCCGGCGGAGACCTCGGTGTACCGACCGGAGACCTGGTCGGTCGTCACGGCTCGTCGCCGACCGAGGTGAACAGGACCTGCTTGAAGGCGTCGCTGTCCACGGCGGTGATGACCTCCAGGTTGGGCGGCGGGCTGGCCGGTCGGCGGTCGGGAAAGGTCTGCCCGCGGGTGACCGCATCGGTGGCCACCGTCATGTGCAGGTGCTGCCGCTCGGTGACCAGCTCCGGGTGCAGGGCAACGGCCATGGCCAGCGGGTCGGGTAGGTCGTATCCGGGCACCCCGGTCACCTCTCGACAGAAGTCGCGGTAGACCCCGTTGACGTCGGCGGTGAGCACACCCAGCGGCCCGAGGGTGCGCAGGTGCGCCTCGTCCTCGGGGGTGATGACGGCGTACTGGCGGGAGGCGTCCCAACCCACCATCTCCTTGCGGCCTGGGGCGGCGAACACCACCGCGGCCGCTTCGGGGTCGACCCAGGCGTTGAACTCCCCGGTCGGGGCGATGTTGCCGCGGTTGTCGGCGGCACCGATCATCATCGTCGTCCTGGTGAACCTGGTGAGCAGGTCGGGGTCGATGAACAGCGCCGCAGCGATGTTGCTCAGCGGGCCCAGGGTGACCAGGTGGTGTCGTCCGGGTTCGTGGGCGGCGATGTCCAGCAGAGCGGCGACCGCGTGGGCCTCGGCCACGGGGTAGCTGGGTTCGGGGAAGGGCACCCCGCTCATGCCGTCCTCGCCGTGCGCCTCCTGCGCGGTCTCCAGGGGACGCAACAGCGGGTGGGGCAGGCCGCGGTGCAGCGGGACCCCGGACAGGCCGACGATCTCGAGGGTGACCTGGGCGTTGCGGACGGCCTGGGGCAGGGGGACGTTGCCGCCGACGACGGTGATGGCGCGCACGGTGGCCGCCGACCGGGCGGCGATGATCAGCGCGATGGCGTCGTCGGAGGCGGTGTCGGTGTCGATGACCAGCGAGGTGGCGGGCACGAAGGTTCTCCAGAGTCGGGGGCGGGGCGATCCGACCCGGTGCGGCGAGCGCACGGGGCATGGTGGAACCGGCGGGTGCGCAGGGTGGTTTCGCGGGTGTGCCGCGATGGCGGCCGGTGTCGCGCCCGGCCGGCCACCGACGGGGTTCAGGGAGAGCGCGGGGAGGCGCCCAGGCTGGCGATGAGGGTGGCGGCTGCGCGGCTGGCGGCCGCGACGGCGGTGTCGATCTCGGCTCCGCCGGCGATGGCGGCGCTGAAGGTACCGACGAAGGTGTCTCCGGCGCCGGTGGTGTCCACCACCCGCTCCACCGGGTGGGCCGGGAACTCCTGCACGACTCGGTCGCGCACGTGCAGACAACCGTGTGCGCCCCGGGTGACCAGCACCTGGACCCCGAGCGACTCGGCCACGGCTGTGGCCATCTGGACGGGACCCGGAGGCCCCTGGGCCGGCGGCAGCTGCACCGGGTCGATGAGCTGGGCCCACAGGTCGGACAGCTCACCTTCGTTGACGACCACGAGCCAGGCCCGGGTCAGCGTGGCGACGTCGACGTCGATGACAGGGGCGAGATTGAGCACCCACCGCAGGTCGTGCGTACCGGCGAACCGGCCGACTGCATCCACGACGTCGGCGCTGACCTCACCCTGGCTGACCAGCACGCTGCCGGGGCCCAGCGGCAGCGCCGCCAGCGCCTGCTCGACGTGGTCGGGCGCCAGGCTGGCATTGGCCCCGGAGGAGACCACGATGGTGTTCTCCCCGGCGGTGTCGACGATGACGATCGCTCGCCCCGTGGCCACCGCAGTGACCACCTGCAGCTGCGTGGTGTCGACCGCCAGCCGGTCCAACTCGCGCCGGCACAGTGCACCGGCGTCGTCGTGACCGACAGCGGCCACGAGGGCTGTGCGGGCACCGGCTCGAGCGGCTGCGGCAGCCTGGTTGGCCCCCTTGCCGCCCAGGCCCTCGTCATCGCTGGTGGCCAGCTGGGTCTCACCGGGCAGCGGCAGGTGGTCGACCACGGTGATCAGGTCCAGGTTGACCGAGCCGACGACGGCCACCGCGATGGGGCCGGTCACCTGCGCGCCGGACGTGCTCATCGGTCGCTTCCGGACAGCCGCGTGCTGATCTGGGCGGCGGTCTGCACCAGGGCACCCCGTACCGCGTCGGCGGGCACCTTGCTGTAGGAGGTCGCGACGTAGGGCACGGTGAGGACGGCTACTGCCGATCCGTCGCGCCGGGTCACCGGGGCGGCCATGTCGAGGATGCCCGGGTGCGTCTCGTCCGCGCAGGTCCAGAACCCCTGGGCCCGGATGGTGCGCAGGGTGTCCTCGTCGGTGGACGGCAGCGCAGGGTCGGCCGGGTCGAGGTCTCCGGCGTGTGCCAGCAGCACGAGGCCGGAGGTGGAGGGCAGCAGCGGGAACGTGGCCCCGACCCGCACGCGGAAGCCGAAGTCCCAGGCGCCCGCGGCCTCGGCGACGATGGTGAGCGTGGAGCCGGTGCGGTAGCCCAGGTTGCAGGACTGCATGACTTCCTCGGCCAGGCGCTGCATGGGTCCGTGGGCGAGGGCGACCAGGGTGCGGATGGGTTCCTTGCGGTGGGCGACGTCGAACATCGCCATGGTGAGGGAGTACAGGCCTGATTCTGGATCGCGCGCGATGTACCCGCGCCGTTCCAGCACGGTCAGCACCCGGAAGATCTGGGAGACCGAGCGGCCGACCTCGTGCGCGATCTGGTTCTGCGACAGCGGAGAGGGAGCCAGCGACAGCAGCTCGAGCACGTCGAGGGCCTTGTCTACCGCCGGGGCGCTGTAGACGGGGGCGGTGGTCGAGCCGGTCTCGACACGGGGATCCGCAGCGCCCGGGACAGGGGTGACGGAGGGTGGCATCGAGACCGGCTCGCTCATCAGTGAGCGCCCTTGAGCTGCGCCACGATGTCGCGGGCGACGCGGCGCTCGATGTCGTCGGGCACGCGCTGCGGGCCGGGCTGCAGCGAGCCTGCGTCCAGGGCGACGCGCTCCAGTGACAGGGCCTGCAGGGCGAAGCCCAGGTCCATCGACTCGATGGAGTTGCCCTTCGGGGCGGTGCCGGCCAGGTTGAACATGCGCCCGTCGGCCAGCAGCGTCAGCTCGCGGCCGTCCTCCATCGTCAGCACCTCGATGGCGGAGGTCATGGGGTTGATCGTGGTGGCGCGCTTCTTCAGCGCGGCCACGTCGATCTCCCAGGGGAAGTGTCCGATGTTGCCCAGCACAGCACCATCTTGGATCAGGTCGATCAGGTCCGCGGAGATGACCCCGGCCCGGCCGGTGGCGGTGATGACGGCATCGGCGCCCGGCAGCAGCTCGGCTGCCGTGCCGACCCGGAAGCCGTCGAAGGCCGCTTCGAAGGCCTTGATCTCATCGATCTCGGCGATCGACACCAGCCCGCCCAGCGAACGCAGGTACTGCGCGATCCCGCGGCCGCACCAGCCGTAACCAGCGACGAGGAATCGGCGACCGGGGATCATCAGGTTGGTGATGCGCATCCAGCTCTCGACGGTGCTCTGACCGACTGCGTGCAGGTTCTCCCCGATTGCCTTCAGCGGACTGTCGTTGATGACGATCACGGGGAAGGGGATCTGGCCCTCGAACGCCTCACGCAGCCGGAAGGCACCCGAGGTGGTCTCCTCGGTGCCGCCGATGATCTGGCCGGCGGCACCGCTCTCGGCGGCGAGGGCAGCCAGGTCGGCGCCGTTGTCCAGCAGGATGTCGGGCCGGGCGTCGATGGTCCTGCGCAGGTTGTCGTGGTGCTCGGCGAGGGTGTCCTCACGACGCCCGAAGATGGTGACGCCGGAGGTGGCCAGCGCCGCGACCATGTCGTCCTGGGTCGAGCCGTGGTTGCCCGTTCCCAGCACCCGCGCCCCGCCGGCGGCGAGCGTCTCGAACAGCACGGCGGTCTTCGGTTCGGTGTGCAGACCCACACCGATCGTCATGCCGTCGAAGGGCTTGCGCGCGGCGAAGTCCTCCCGGATGGCCGCCAGCAGGTGCATGCGGGACCGGATCCAGCCCAGCCGTTCCTCGCCCTGCGAGGCCAGGTCGGCCGCGTCGTGTGTGGGCACAGTCGTCTTGTCGGACATAGCCGCCTCAACCTAGGTTTCATTGACGAAGGTGAGTTTCACGAACGTAAGTACCTGCGTCAAGGGGTGGAGGTCCAGCACGGCGCTCATCGCCGCGCCGGCGCCTGCCCAGCCGAGGAGGCGCCGTTGCCGGCCTCTCCCGCCGGGAGGGCGCCGCCGGCGAGCCCGCTACCGGGACGACGCGGACGAGGAGCGCGCCCGACACGTCGGCCGGAAGACCCACGCTCACCGCTGGCTGGGCGAGGTCGCCGCCACCGTCGTCACCGGCATGCACGCCGACCCCGGGGCCGACCGCGTCACCCTCGACCTTCGCTGATGTCGAGCTCCACCCGCTCCGCCGCTCGCACGTGCAGTCCTGGGTCATGCAGATGACCACCGCCGGCCTGGCCCTGGGGACTGTCCACCCCCGCGCCCAACGTCCGGTCGGTCCCATCTGGGGACTGACCGAAGGCAGCGTGCCCTGACCTGCAGATTTTGCCGACCGTCAGACGTTGAAGCGGAACGTTTCCAAGGTTTTTGACCTTGATTGGTCGACGTTGGAAACAGCCTCTGAACTGCGGTTTCGTAGTTGGGTGTCCATGGAGGTCCGCGGGCAGAACGGAACGTCTTGCGGACTTTTTGCGGACCGGCCGGGTGAGCTTGCCAGCCGACCTGTTGCGTTAACTAGAGACCTAAGGGCTGCTGAGGTCCGCCGCGTTCTCGGACCGCGCGGGGGCTACACCGCGTCGTAGGCGTCTGAACTCGCCGATGGTCTGCAGCAGT
>JAOPVM010000028.1 GCA_025966215.1 Klenkia sp. | reverse complement strand
CGATTAACAGTCGAATGCTCTGCCAATTGAGCTACGGGGGAAGGCGTCGTGCGGAACGAGATTACCCCACGCCGGCCGTCTCCCCGGGAGGGGCCCCCGCGGGTGTCGGGCCGGTAGCCTCGGCGGTTTCCCAGCCCCCACCCAGGAGGTCCCTCGTGGCCAAGCTGTCCTTCCTCGCCGGCTTCGGTGCCGGCTACGTGCTGGGTGCCAAGGCCGGCCGTGGCCGGTACGACCAGATCCGCCGCGCCTACGACCACGCCAAGGACGACCCGCGGCTGCAGTCGGCCGCCGGCGTCGCGCAGGCCCACGCCCAGGCCGCCCTCGGCTCCCTCGTCGGACGACGGGGTGGCTCCGAGCGGCCCTGACGGGTCAGCGGCTGGCGTCGTCGGAGTCCACGGCGGCGGCCAGCCGCTCCCGGGCGACCTGCCGGGCGGCGGGGTCGTCCCGGTCGGCGTCGTCGTCGAACACCACGCTCCACTCCCGGGCTGCCTGACCGGGCACCCGGCGGGCCACCAGCACCACACCGCCCCCAGCCGGCAGCGGGTGCCGCTGGCTGGCCACGACGGTCTGGTCCACCCGGCGGCGCACCACGGCGGGCAGCTCACCGGCGTCGCTGAGCACGTGCCGGGTCACCGTGCCGCGGGCCTGCACCCCCGGCTCCACCTCGACCAACGGGGTGACCGCGAACGTGCCCCCGGTGGGCGCGGCCGCCCAGCGGGCATGCCCGACCAGGTGCCAGGGCAGCAGGTCGACCGCGCCGTCGTCGGGTCCGGCGGGCACCGCGCGCAGGCCCGCCGACGTCGCGGCCAGCCAGCCGCCGGAGGACCGCACCCCCCAGGCCAGCACGTCCTCGGCACCCGCGGCGGCGGCGACCTGCTCGGGCGGTCGCCCGAAGCGCTGCCTGAGCCGGGCGAGGGGGTTCACCCGACCACCCCGCCCATCGCCCGCTCCCGCAGCGACCGGGCCTCCTGCTCGAGTGCGACCAGCTGGCCGAACACCCGGGTGTACTCCTCGGGGGCCTCGACCGGGTTCATCCGCTGCAGCTTGCCCTTGGCCACGGCCACCCGGCGGACGGCGTGCATCTCCAGCAGCCGGGCCACGACGGCCTGCACGTAGCCGCTGTCCACCTCCTCGCCGGGGGCCATCATCGGCTCGACGGCGAGTGCGGTGAGCAGCGCCTGCGCACTGTCCCGGTCGCAGTGCTCGCGGACGACGTCCAGCCACGCCATGCCGGTGACCGTCGCCGCCGCGGCACCCCCGGTGCCGGCCACCGCGGCGGCGATCGCGGCGTAGTCCGGGTGGGTCCAGGCCGCCTCGGGGACGGCGTCGAACGCCGGCCCGGCCAGCTCCGGGGACTGCAGGGCGGCCTTGACCGCCTCCCGCTCGATGAAGAACGCGGCGTCGTCGGCGGACCGGGTGGGTGCCTTCTGCCGTGGGCGGGGGCCGGCGGTGGGCTTGTCCTCCCCGGTGGCCGCGCGCACCCGGGCCAGCACCTCGGCCTCGTCGGTGTTGCCCAGCATCCCGGCGAGCTGACGGGCGTAGGCCGGGCGCAGTGCGTGGTCCTTGATCCCGGCGACCATCGGGACGGCCTTCTCCAGCGCCTGCACCCGGCCCTCGACGGTGTCCAGGTCGTAGCCGGCCAGCGTCGTCTTCAGCACGAAGGCGATCAGCGGCACCCGGCGGGCCACCAGGTCGCGGACGGCGGTGTCGCCGTGCGCCTGGCGCAGCTCACAGGGGTCCATGCCCTCCTGCTCGACGGTGACGAAGGTCTGGCCGACGAAGCGCTGGTCCTCGGCGAAGGTCTTCATCGCCGCAGCCTGGCCCGCGGCGTCCCCGTCGAAGCAGTAGACGACCTCGCCGCGGAACTCGTCCTGGTCCATCAGCAGCCGGCGCAGCACGTTGATGTGCTCGGCGCCGAACGCGGTGCCACAGGAGGCGACCGCGGTGGTGACGCCGGCGATGTGGCAGGCCATCACGTCGGTGTAGCCCTCGACGACGACGGCCTGGTGCCGGCGGGCGATGTCCCGCTTGGCGCGGTCGACGCCGTAGAGCACGGTGGACTTCTTGTAGAGCGGGGTCTCCGGGGTGTTGAGGTACTTGGGGCCCGGGTCGTCGTCGGCGAGCTTGCGGGCACCGAACCCGATGACGTCGCCGGTGATGTCCCGGATCGGCCACAGCAGCCGCCGGTGGAACCTGTCGATGTGGGAGCCCCGGCTGGACTGCTTGCTCAACCCGGCCAGCTCGAGCTCCTCCTGGCTGAACCCGGCCTGCCGCAGGTGCTTGGTCAGGGTGTCCCAGCCGGCGGGGGCGAAACCGCAGCCGAAGTCCGCGGCCATCTCGCGGGTGAACCCGCGCTGGGCCAGGAAGGTGCGGGCGATCGAGGCGTCGGGGGTGGCCAGCTGCGCCTGGTAGAAGTCCGCGGCGGCGGTGTTGGCCGCCACCAGCCGGGCCCGCTGCCCCGCGGCTGCCCGGTTGGGCGCCCCGGTGGGCCGGCCGCCGTCGTCCTCGTACTGCAGCTGGACCCCGGCCCGCCCGGCCAGCAGCTCGACGGCCTCACTGAAGGTGAGGTGGTCGATCTTCTGCACGAAGGAGATGACGTCGCCGCCCTCTCCGCAGCCGAAACAGTGGAAGAGGTTTCTCGTGGGGGTCACCTGGAACGACGGGGACTTCTCGTCGTGGAAGGGGCACAGGCCCTTCAGCGAGCCGCCGCCGGCGCGCTTGAGCTGCAGGTGCTCGCCGACGATCTCGTCGATCTTGCTGCGCTCACGGACGGTGGCGATGTCGGCGGCGCGGATGCGGCCCCGGCGTTCACCGGCCATCAGGCGCCGGTCCCGTGCTCTGCGGCCCTGCCCAGTTCGAGCACCGTTCCCCCTCCCGGACGGCCCCGACCCGGGACGCCTCCCCCATCATCCCGCTCGGCGACGACGACGTCACGGCGGTGTCCACACCGGTCGGCCGGCGGCGGCCGCGGCCCGACTGCGACGGAGGAACACCGACTCCGACCACGACGGGCAGCCCACGTGGTGGGCGGGTCATCCGATGCCCGGGGCCCCGGCGACGCTCTCCCCGGTCGCGCGGTACAGCAGGTACGCCGCCGTCTCGCGCAGGATGTACCGGAACTGGACGGCCCGGGTCTGCACGGCCGGGCCCTGCCGGGTCGGGGAGCTGCCGGCCTCCATGCCGGAGTCCTCGGCCATCCGCTCGGCCCGCATCGCGTGCCAGGGGTCGGTGACCAGCACCGCGGTCGACCAGCCGCGCTCGTCGAAGGCGGCGGCCACCTCGCGCATGCTCTCCAGGGTGTCCACGCCCTCGGGCACGGCGAGCAGCCCGTCGTCGGGGACGCCGGCCTCGGCCAGGTAGTCCCGACCGGCCTCGGCTTCGCTGAACGTGTCGCCCTCGGCCCGGCCGCCCACGGTCACCACGACCGGGGCCACGCCCTGCTCCCACAGCGCCAGCGCGTGCTCCAACCGGGCCTCGAAGATCGAGCTGGGCACACCGTTGTACTGCGCGGTGCCCAGCACGACGATCGCGTCGGAGCTGGGCTGGGAGTCCTGCCGCGCCGTCCACCAGATCGCGGTGGCCGTCGAGACGACGACCAGGCCCGAGGCGAGCACGAGGGCACCCACCGTGCGGGACAGGAAGCCACCGATCATGTCGTCATGGGTACCACGGGCCCCCGACGATCCCGGGCAGGTCAGCTCCCCGCGCAGACCTTCGGGCCGTCCTCGGCGACGAGGGTGAGCTCGGTGGTGGTGACCGCGCCGTCGTCGTCCCAGCGGACGGTGACCGTGCGGGCCTGGACGCCGTCCAGCTCGGCCTCCGTCGCCGTCCCCACCTGCGGCGTGCCGGCGCGCAGGTAGTCCGCGGCGACCTGGGAGGAGTCGATGCGGTCCTGCTCGGCGTCGCAGAGCAGGCCCCACGCGGTCTCGTCGTCCCCGGCGGCCAGCGCGCGGGTGAAGACGTCGGCGACCTGCTCGACCTGCTCCTCCGGGGAGCCCTGCAGCGCGTTGAGGCTGACCACCGCGGCGACGGCGACCACCACGGTGCCGCCGCCGATCGCCAGCAGCAGGCCCTTGCGGGAGCGGCCGACGCCGGCGTGCAGGGGCTGCGGGTCGTCGTCGTACAGGTAGGGCTCGCTCACCCGCCGCTCACCTCGAGCTCGGCGCCGCGCGGC
>JAOPVM010000024.1 GCA_025966215.1 Klenkia sp. | reverse complement strand
CTCCTCGGCGGCGCGCTGGTCCAACCAGGCCTGGTAGGCGTTGCGGGCGCCCTGCAGGGAGAGCAGCTGGATCTGAGCGGCCTGCAGCTGCGAGTCGTAGGCGGCCTTGTCCGCGCTCACCTGGGCGTAGACCGCGGTCTGGTCGGCGACCTGGGCGTCGGCGTCGTCCTTGGCCTCGCTGGCGGCCTGCTCGGCGGCGGCCTGCACCCCGAGCGCCTCGCGGGCTGCGGAGTCGGCGTTGGCCTGCTGGACCCGGGCGATCTCGAGGTCACCGAGCACGTCGAGCTGGTTCTCCGCGACCCAGTCCAGCATCGCGGCCCGCTGCACGAGCTCGGCCGGTCCACCCGCGTCCAGCAGGGCGACCTCACTGGTGAGCGCGGCGCCGTTCATGTAGCTGTTGCGGGAGAAGTCGCTGAGCCGGCCCTGGGCGTCGGTGACGGTCCCGGTGGCGACGACGAGGTCGGCCGCGGTCTGGTCGGCGGCGGCCTGGGCGACCACGAGCGCCTCCTCGGCAGCCATCAGCGCGGTGCCGGCGGCCTCGGCCTGCACCTGCACCTGCTCGAGCTGGGACTCCGCGGCCGCGACCAGACCGGCGATCCGGCCCACCTCGGCAGCGGCGGCGTCCTGGGCGGCCTGGGCACCGCCGATCTCGGCGTCGCTGGGGTTGACCGGGGGCGCCGGGACGGCCAGCGCAGGGCCGGCACCGGTGACGACGAGTGCAGCCGCGAGCAGGCCCACCAGCGTGCCGGTCAGGGTCCGGCCGGCACGACGGCGGTGCGTCGTCGCGGGTCGGGTCGGACGGGTCCGGCGGGCGCCGGGGGCACGCAGCAGCAGCTGCGACATGGTCGCTCCCTGGGGAAGAGGGATGGACGGTGTGGGACGAAAGAGTCCCACCCGCACCACGAGTCACACGAGCAACACGCGGAGGCAGATCGGAACCCGTCAGTTGCCGATCGCAACCCACACTGTTCTGTCTCTTCCCCATCGACCTGGGACGGGTGGGACTTGAGTGGCGGGCGGGAGGAAATCCCTCGAAGGGGAGCGGCGCGGCGCTCGCGCCCGTCCGCCGGGTGCGCTACGGAGCCGGCGGGGTGGGGCGTTCCAGCTCGTGGGCGAGCTCGTCGAGCTCGGCGCCACCGGCCATCATCGAGGTGATCTCGTCCCGGGTGACCTCGTCCTTGCCGAAGTCGCCCAGGCTGCGACCGCGCTTGAGCAGCACGAACCGGTCGCCCACCGGGTAGGCGTGGTGCGGGTTGTGGGTGATGAAGACGACGCCCAGGCCACGGTCGCGGGCCTGCGCGATGTAGCGCAGCACCACCCCGGCCTGCTTGACCCCCAACGCCGACGTCGGCTCGTCCAGGATCAGGACCCGGGCGCCGAAGTACACCGCGCGGGCGATGGCCACCGACTGCCGCTCACCACCGGACAGCGTGCCCACCGGCTGGTCGGGGTCGCGGACGTCGATGCCCATCGCGAGCAGCTCGCGACGGGTGGTCTCCTTCGCCGTCGCTGCGTCGAACCGGCGGAACGGGCCCCAGCCCCTGGTGGGCTCGGACCCGAGGAAGAAGTTCCGCCAGATCGCCATCAGCGGGATCATCGCCAGGTCCTGGAACACCGTCGCGATGCCGGCGTCCAGCGCCTCGCGGGGGGCACCGAAGCGCACCGGGGTGCCGTCGAGGAGCAGCTCGCCGCGGCTGGGCTGGTGCACCCCGGAGAGCACCTTGATGAGGGTGGACTTGCCGGCGCCGTTGTCACCGAGCACGCAGGTGACCTCACCGGCCCGGACGCTGGTGGAGATGCCGTCCAAGGCGATGACGGAGCCGAAGTCGCGACCGATGTCGCGCAGCTCGAGCAGCGGGGGCGTGCCGGTCGTCTCGCTCATCGTCGGGCCTCCGCGTAGCGCCGGATCGCCCGGTTGGTCAGCACGGCCAGCAGCAGCATCGCGCCGAGGAAGAAGAAGAACCAGTCGGAGTCGTAGCGCAGGTAGACGATCCCCTGCTGGGTCATGCCGAAGATCAGCGCCCCGAGCGAGGCCCCGATCGCCGACCCGAACCCACCGGTGAGCAGGCACCCGCCGATCACCGCCGCCACGATGTAGATCAGCTCGTTGCCGATGCCCACGTTGGCCTGCACCGAGGTCTGGCGCACCGCGTAGACGACGCCGACGAACCAGGCCGCGGCCGCCGTCGTCATGAACAGCGTGATGGTCGTGCGGGCCGCCGGGACGCCGACGTTGCGGCTGGCCACCTCGTCACCGCCGGTGGCGAACACCCAGTTGCCGAACCGGGTCTTCAGCAGCACCCAGGTGGCCAGCGCGGTGAACAGCACCCACCACAGGATCGCGATCCGGAACGGCTGCCCGGCGATCGTGACCGTGGAGGCGAAGACGGCCTCGGCGGAGTCGAAGCCGTCGGTCACCCCGATGCCCCCGGCGTTGACCGTGCCGGTGAACAGCTTGGTCAGGCCCAGGTTCAGGCCCTGGAGCATCAGGAACGAGCCCAGCGTGATGATGAAGCTGGGCAGCCCGGTGCGGACGACGAGGAACCCGTTCAGGAACCCGACGGCCAGGGTGATCGCCAGCGCGACCAGGATCCCGACCCAGATGGTGGTCTCGAACTGCACCGAGACGATGCCGACGGTCAGCGCCGACGTCCCGGTCATCACCCCGGCCGACAGGTCGAAGTGCCCGCCGATCATCAGCAGCGCGACCGCACAGGCCATGATGCCCAGCGTCGACGCCGGGTCGAGCCAGTTCGCGATGCCCGACGGGGAGACGAAGACCGAGGACTGGACGGCGAAGAACGCGAACACGACGACGGCGCCCACCAGCGCGCCCAGCTCGGGCTTGACCAGCAGCCGCTTGAGCAGGCCCACCGAGGCCACCCGCTCGTCGGCCGCGGGGCTGCTCGGTGGTGCGTCCGTCGTCGTCACGGGTGTCTCCGTCCTCCGGTCAGCTCGGTGGTGCCGTGCGGTGCGTGTCAGCGGGTGCCGGAGGAAGCCAGCTCGGCGATCGCGTCGACGTTGTCGGCGTCCACGATGCCGGGCCCGGTGAGCACCGGCTGGCCGCCACCCACGGTGTTCAGGTTCTGCGCGTAGAGCTGCAGCATGACGATCGGCAGGTAGCCCTGCTCGTACTGCTGCTGGTCCACGGCGAAGGAGATGCTGCCGTCCTGGATGCCGGCGATGACGTCGGAGTTCAGGTCGAACGTGGCGATCTCGGCCTCGCTCCCGGCGTCGGTGGCCGCGGTGGCAGCCACCGCGGCGACGGCGGAGTTCAGCGTGAGGACGGCGTCGATGCTCGGGTCGCTCTGCAGCGAGGAGGTGATCGTCGACTGCGCGGCCTGCAGGGCGTTGATGTCGACCTGCAGGGTGGTGACGTCGCGGCCCAGACCCTGGGAGGCGCCGTCGCACCGCTGCTCGAGACCGATGTTGCCGGCCTCGTGGACGACGCACAGCACGTTCGTCCGCCCCTCGGCGGCCAGCCGCTGGCCGGCGCCCTGGCCGGCGATGGTCTCGTCCTGTCCGACGTGCCCGATCGCGCCGAACTCCACGGACTCGGCCGCACCGGAGTTGATGGTCACGACCGGGATGCCGGCGGCGACGGCGTCCTCGACAGCGCTCTGCAGCGCCTCGGGGTTGGCCATCGACACCACGATGCCGTCGACGTCCTGGTTCACGGCGGCCTCGATCAGCTGGGACTGCCGCTGCGGGTCGCCGTCGGACTGGTAGTCCACGGCGATGCCGAGGTCCTCCCCGGCCTGCACCGCACCGTTCTGCACCACGTCCCAGAAGGCGTCCCCGGCCGAGCCGTGGGTGACGACGGCGAAGCTCAGGCTGTCGCCGTCCGCGCCGGTGGCCGCCGGGCCGTCGTCGCCGCCGGAGCAGGCGGAGAGCAGCAGGGGTGTGGCCAGGGCGAGGGCGAGCAGCCGCTGGGGTCGAGCCATGGGAGTCCTCCGGGTGCGTGTGCGTGCCGCGGGCGCACCATCGCTCCCGCGGGGGTCCTGGTCCGGTCACGTCCTGGTCGGACGGACGTCGATGGACGGGGCCCCGCACGGAGTGTGCGGCACGTGGGGCCCGGACGGGACGCCCGACCCCCCGGTCGGGTGCGGAGTCCCTAGGCTCTGGCCCGTGGACGTCATGGGCTCCGGGCACGAACAGGTCGTCTTCTGCTCCGACGAGGAGTCCGGACTGCGGGCGGTGATCGCGGTCTACTCCACCGCCCTGGGCCCGGCCCTGGGCGGCACCCGCTTCTTCCCGTACGCCTCCGAGGAGGCCGCGGTGAGCGACGCGCTGGCCCTGTCCAAGGCGATGGCATACAAGAACAGCCTGGCCGGCCTGGACCTCGGCGGCGGCAAGGGCGTCATCATCGGCGACCCCCGGACCCAGAAGACCGAGGCGCTGCTGCGGGCCTACGGCCGGTTCGTCGAGGCCCTCGGGGGCCGGTACCTCACCGCCTGCGACGTGGGCACGTCCAACGCCGACCTGGACGTCGTCGCCCGGGAGACCCGGTTCGCGCACGGTCGCTCCCTGGCGCACGGCGGGTGCGGTGACTCCTCGGTGCTCACCGCGTTCGGCGTGTTCCAGGGCATGCGCGCGGCCGCCCAGCACCGCTGGGGCTCCCCCACCCTCGCCGGGCGGACCGTCGCGGTCGCCGGCGTCGGGAAGGTCGGCTCCTGGCTGGTCGACTCCCTGGTCGAGGACGGCGCGTCCGTCGTCGTCACCGACGTCGACGGCGCCGCGGTGGACCGCCTGCAGGCCCGGCACCCCGGCGTCCGCGCCGTGGGCGACACCGCCGAGCTCGTCCGCACCCAGCACGACGTCTACGCCCCGTGCGCCCTCGGCGGCGCCCTGGACGACGAGACCGTCGCCGTGCTGCCGGCCGAGATCGTCTGCGGCGGGGCCAACAACCAGCTCGCCCACGACGGCACCGCCGCCCTGCTCGCCGACCGCGGGGTGCTGTACGCCCCGGACTACCTGGTGAACGCCGGCGGGGTGATGCAGGTCGAGGACGAGCGGCACGGGTTCTCCTTCGCCCGCGCCGAGGCCAAGGCCACCACGATCTTCGACGTCGCCCTGCGGGTGTTCGCCGCCGCCGACGCGGACGGGGTCTCCCCGGCCGTCGCGGCCGACCGGCTGGCCGAGGAGCGGATGGCCGCGGTCGGGCGGCTCAGCAGCATCCGGTTGCCCCTGCGGGGCTGAGACACGCACCACCATCGGGCCCGTGACACCCCACCCGACCAGCCCGTCCGGGGTGCGGCCGATGGGGACGCGTGCCGACGCCCGATCCGTGTCGTAAGCTCGGCCCAGGACACAGTCAACTCAGTCGGGGTCTCCACACGGGCCGTCCAAGCCCGGAGCTGGACGCCCGCACTCCGGTTACGAGGGGGTCGAGCCATGGGGCGCGGCCGAGCGAAGGCCAAGCAGACACGCGTGGCCCGTGAGCTCAAGTACAGCTCACCGTCCACCGATCTCACTGCTCTGCAGCGGGAGCTCGGTGGGCAGCCGTCGACCTACGTCACTCCGGTGGCCGCGGACGACGACGACGGCGACGAACTCGCCGGCCGGTGGGCCACCGACGACGACACGGACGACGACTGGGTAGCCAGTCGCTGATCCGCGGCGCCGTCACGGCCAGCAGGACCGGACCACAGCACTCTCACGACACCGTCGCCCCTCGGGGCGACGGTGTCGTCGTGTTGTCCCGCTGATCCCGGGAACCGTGGTTCCCGGGATCAGCGGTAGGAGCCGACCAGCCGGGCGGCCGGCGCCTCGTCGTCGCCTCGTACGGCGACGGTGCCGGCCACCCAGGCGGGCACCCCGCGCTCAGACAGCAGCGCCAGGGCACGGTCGGCGACGTCGGGGGCGACGGCGGCGACCATGCCGACGCCGCAGTTGAACGCCCGCTCGGACTCCGTGCGCGGCACGCCGTGGGACTCCATGAGGTGCACTGCGGCCGGCAGCGCCCAGGTGGAGCGGTCCAGCACGGCCTGCAGGCCGGTGGGGACGACGCGGGCGGCGTTGCCGGCCAGCCCGCCGCCGGTGATGTGCGCGAAGGCGTGCACCGCGTCCACCCCGAGCTCGGCGACCAGGGCCAGGCAGTCCAGGGCGTAGACGCGGGTGGGCTCCAGCAGGGTGGCGCCGAGCTCACGGTCCAGCCCGGCGGGGGTGCTCAGCAGGTCCAGCCCGGCCGACGCCACGACCCGGCGCACCAGCGAGTAACCGTTGGAGTGGAACCCCGACGACGCCATCGCGAGGACGACGTCGCCGTCCCGGACCCGCTCGGGCCCGAGCACCGCGTCGGCCTCGACGACCCCGACGGCGGTGGCGGCCAGGTCGTACTCGTCGGCGCCCATCAGGTCGCCGTGCTCGGCGGTCTCCCCGCCGACCAGCGAGGCGCCGGCCAGGCGGCAGCCGGTGGCGATGCCGGTGACGATCGCGGCGATCCGCTCGGGCACGACCTTGCCGCAGGCCACGTAGTCCTGCAGGAACAGCGGCTCGGCGCCGCAGGCCACCAGGTCGTCCACGCACATGGCGACCAGGTCGATGCCCACGGTGTCGTGCCGGTCCAGCTGCCGGGCCAGGGCGATCTTGGTGCCCACGCCGTCGGTGGAGGAGGCCAGCAACGGCTTGCGGTACTTCTGGGTGTCCAACGCGAACAGCCCGGCGAACCCACCCAGGCCACCGACGACCTCGGGCCGGTTGGTGGCGTGGACGGCGCTCGTCATCAGGGCGACGGCGCGCTCGCCGGCGTCGATGTCGACCCCCGAGTCGGCGTAGGTGAAGTCGCCGCTCACGGGCGGGTCAGCGCGTCATCGGCGCCACCGGCGGTGCTGGGGCTGCCGGCCTGCTGGCCGGTCCACCCGCTCACCGCCCGCGCGGCGGCACGGTCGACGTCGTCGAGCACCGGCAGCGTGCGCCGGCTGATGCCCTCCAGCACGTGCTTGCCGAGCACCTCGGGCTCACCGAGCGGGATCGGGTACTCACCGGTGAAGCAGGCCGAGCACAGCCGGTTCGCCGGCTGCTCGGTCGCCGCGATCATCCCGGCCTCGCTGACGTAGCCCAGCGAGTCGGCGTTGATCGAGGCGCGCACGCCGTCGACGTCCAACCCGTTGGCCACCAGCTCGGCCCGGCTGGCGAAGTCGATGCCGTAGAAGCAGGGCCACTTCACCGGCGGGGAGGCGATCCGGACGTGCACCTCGAGCGCACCGGCCTCCCGCAGCATGCGGATCAGCGCGCGCTGGGTGTTGCCACGCACGATCGAGTCGTCGACGACGACGAGGCGCTTGCCGCGGATGACGTCGCGCAGCGGGTTGAGCTTGAGCCGGATCCCCAGCTGCCGGATGGTCTGGCTGGGCTGGATGAACGTGCGGCCCACGTAGGAGTTCTTGACCAGGCCCAGGCCGTAGGGGATGCCGGAGGCCTCGGCGTAGCCGACCGCGGCCGGGGTGCCCGACTCGGGCACCGGGATGACCTGGTCGGCCTCGACCGGGTGCTCCTTGGCGAGCCGGCGGCCGATCTCGACCCGGGCGGCGTGCACGCCCCGGCCGGAGATCGTGGTGTCCGGGCGGGCCAGGTAGACGTACTCGAAGACGCAGCCCTTGGGCTCGGCGACGGCGAAGTGCTGGGAGCGCAGCCCGTCCTCGTCGATGGCGATCAGCTCACCGGGCTCGACCTCGCGCACGTAGGAGGCCCCGACGATGTCCAGCGCGGCGGTCTCGCTGGCCACCACCCAGCCCCGGTCGAGCCGGCCCAGCACCAGCGGCCGGACGCCCTGGGCGTCGCGGGCGGCGTAGAGCGTCGTCTCGTCCATGAAGGTGAAGCTGAACGCCCCGCGCAGCAGCGGCAGCACCTGCATCGCCGCGGCCTCCACCGACAGGTCCTGCTTGGCGGCGATGAGCGCGGTGACGATGTCGGAGTCGGTGGTGGAGGAGAAGGCCCCGGACACGCCCTCGTCGGCGGCCCGGCTGGCCAGCTCGGCGGTGTTCACCAGGTTGCCGTTGTGGCACAGCGCGATGCCGGTGCCCGACCCCGACGTCCGGAACGTCGGCTGGGCGTTCTCCCAGGTCGAGGCACCGGTCGTGGAGTACCGGGTGTGCCCGACGGCGAGGAACCCGCGCAGGCTGGACAGCGTCGGCTCGTCGAAGACCTGGCTCACCAGCCCGAGGTCCTTGTAGACCACCACCGACGAGCCGTCGGAGACCGCGATGCCGGCAGCCTCCTGGCCTCGGTGCTGCAGGGCGTAGAGACCGAAGTAGGTGAGCTTCGCGACCTCCTCACCGGGCGCCCAGACACCGAAGACGCCACAGGCGTCCTGGGGTCCGGCGTCCTGGGGATCGAGGTCGTGCGTCAGCCGTCCATCACCGCGAGGCACGACGACGAGGATACCGGCGCCCGGCGTGCTGGCGACCCCCGGCCGGGTGGCTCCCGCCACTCCCGACCGGGACCCGCGCTCAGTGGATGTTCTCGGTCTCCGCCGACACCGTGGTGTCCTCGCCGTGCCCGGTGCGGACGACGGTGTCCCCGGGCAGCGTCAGCAGCCGCGCACGGATGCTGGCCACGATGGTCGGGTGGTCGCTGAAGGACCGCCCGGTCGCGCCCGGCCCGCCGCAGAACAGGGTGTCGCCGGTGAAGACGGTGCCCAGCTCGGCGGCGTGCAGGCAGGTGCTGCCCGGGGAGTGCCCGGGGGTGTGCAGCGCGGTCAACGTCGTCCCGGCGACGGTGAACGAGGTGCCCTCGACGAGGTCGTGGTCCGGTGCCGCGTCGGCGTGCACGACGTCCCAGAGCATCCGGTCCTCGGGGTTGAACCAGATGTCGGCGCCGGTGGCCTCGCGCAGCGCGACAGCGGCGGTGATGTGGTCGTTGTGCCCGTGGGTGAGCACGATCGCCGTGACCCTGCGGCCGCCGATCGCCTCGAGGATCGGGACGGCGTCGTGCGGGGCGTCGACGACCAGCACCTCGCTGTCGTCCCCGACCAGCCAGACGTTGTTCTCGACGTCGAAGTCCTGCCCGTCGAGGCTGAAGACGCCCGGGACGACGGTCCTGTCCACCCGCGCCGGCATCAGAACACCACGACCGAACGCAGCACGTCACCGTGGTGCATCTTCTCGAACGCGGCCTCGACGTCGCCGATCGCGATGGTCTCCGACACGAAGGCGTCGAGGTCGAACCGGCCCTGCAGGTACAGGTCGATGAGCATCGGGAAGTCGCGGCTGGGCAGGCAGTCGCCGTACCAGGAGGACTTCAGCGCCCCACCGCGACCGAAGAGGTCGATCAGCGGGAAGGTGATCTCCATCGTCGGGTTCGGCACGCCGACCAGGACGACGGTGCCGGCGAGGTCGCGGGCGTCGAAGGCCTGCTGGTAGACCGCGGGGTGGCCGACCGCGTCGATGGCGACGTCGACGCCGAACCCGCCGGTGAGCTCCTTGATCGCAGCCACCGGGTCGGTGTGCGCGGAGTTGACCGTGTGGGTGGCGCCCATGCCCTTCGCCCACTCCAGCTTGCGGTCGGCCAGGTCGACGGCGTTGACCTTCGCGGCACCGGCCAGCCGGGCACCGTCGATCGCGGCGTCACCGACGCCGCCGCAGCCGAACACGGCCACGGTGTCGCCGCGACCCACGCCGCCGGTGTTGATCGCGGCACCCACGCCGGCCATCACGCCGCAGCCCAGCAGGCCCGCGGCGGTCGGGGAGGCGGCCGGGTCGACCTTGGTGCACTGCCCGGAGTGGACCAGCGTCTTCTCGGCGAACGCACCGATGCCCAGCGCCGGGGACAGCGGGGTGCCGTCGGCCAGGGTCATCTTCTGCGTGGCGTTGTGGGTGTCGAAGCAGTACCAGGGCTTGCCCTTGGCGCAGGCGCGGCACTTTCCGCAGACCGCGCGCCAGTTCAGGATCACGAAGTCCCCGACGGCGACGTTCTCCACGCCCGCACCGACCGCGGAGACGACACCCGCGGCCTCGTGGCCGAGCAGGAACGGGAACTCGTCGTTGATCCCGCCCTCGCGGTAGTGCAGGTCGGTGTGGCAGACCCCGCACGCCTGCACGTCCACGATCGCCTCACCCGGACCCGGGTCGGGGATCAGGATCGTCTCCAGCGAGACGGGGGAACCCTTGCTGAGGGCGACGACGCCCTGGACCTCGTACGGCATGCACCGAAGCCTATGGGTGGGGTCCGACGACGGCCCGAGGTGTCGGTCTGGTCTCGGCGGGGTGCGGATGGTTGCGCGGCGAACTACCGTCGGCGGACGCATGGCCCGCGTCACACGGCGGGCCCCCAGCAGACCCGGGGCACGACCCCGGCACAGGAGGACCCTCGGTGGCTGTTCCCAGCTTCCTGGCCCGCGAGAAGACGATCGCTGCGCCCGGCTTCAACCGGTGGCTCATCCCACCGGCCGCTCTCGCCGTCCACCTGTGCATCGGCCAGGCGTACGCGACCAGCGTCTACCGCCCTGCCCTGTCGGCGGAGTTCCAGACGAGCGAGACGGCCATCGGGGGCATCTTCTCCCTGGCCATCGTCATGCTCGGACTGTCCGCTGCGCTGTTCGGCACCTGGGTGGACCGCAACGGCCCCCGGGCCGCCATGTTCGTGGCCGCGGTCTTCTGGAGTGCCGGGTTCCTCGTCGCCTCCGTCGGGATCTCGACCGGTCAGCTCTGGCTGGTCTACCTGGGCTACGGCTTCATCGGCGGCATCGGTCTGGGCCTCGGCTACATCTCGCCGGTGTCGACGCTGATCAAGTGGTTCCCCGACCGTCCCGGCCTGGCCACCGGCATGGCGATCATGGGCTTCGGTGGTGGCGCGCTCATCGCCTCCCCGCTGTCCCGCCAGCTGCTGGCCGGGTACGGCCTGGACAGCACCGACGCGACCACCCTGGCCGACACCGCCTCCGGTGCGGTGACGATGCTCTTCATCACCCTGGGCCTGGTCTACCTGGTCTTCATGCTCTTCGGCTCGGCGATCATCCGGGTCCCCGCCGACGGCTGGAAGCCCGACGGCTTCGACCCCTCGACGATCAAGTCCAAGGCCCTGGTGACCACCGACAGCGTGTCGGCCGCCAACGCGATCAAGACCCCCCAGTTCTGGCTGCTGTGGGTCGTGCTGTTCTGCAACGTGACCGCCGGCATCGGCATCCTCGAGCAGGCCTCGCCGATGATCCAGGACTTCTTCAGCTCCGGGGCCGGCGCTGTGACCGCGACCGCGGCCGCGGGCTTCGTGGGGCTGCTCTCGCTGTTCAACATGGGCGGCCGGTTCGTCTGGTCCTCCACGTCGGACTACATCGGCCGCAAGCCCATCTACATGGTCTACCTGGGCGTCGGCCTGGTGATGTACCTGCTGCTCGCGACGCTGGGCTCCAGCTCCACGGTGCTCTTCGTGCTCTTCGCCGCGGTCATCCTGTCCTTCTACGGTGGCGGGTTCGCCACCGTCCCGGCCTACCTGCGCGACCTCTTCGGCACCTACCAGGTGGGCGCCATCCACGGCCGGCTGCTCACGGCCTGGTCGGCAGCCGGCGTGGCCGGGCCGCTGATCGTGAACGCCTTCCTCGACGCAGCCGGGGACGGCGAGCGCAGCGCCGCCGACTACAGGCCGGCGCTGTTCACCATGGTCTGCGTGCTCGCGGTCGGCTTCGTGGCCAACATGCTGGTGAAGCCGGTGGCCAGCAAGTGGCACGAGCCGAAGGACGCCCCCTCGACCCCGGAACGGAGCACCGCCCGATGAGCTCGACCCAGGACACCCGCACGCCGTCGACGACCCCGGTCGCGCTGATCGTCCTCGCCTGGTTGCTGGTGGCGCTGCCCCTGGCCTACGGGCTCTTCCAGACGGTCAAGACGGCCATCCCGCTGTTCACCGGCTGACCCCGGGCCGACCCCGACGCCCCGTCCACCCCCGCGGTGGGCGGGGCGTCGTCGTCCCCAGGACCACGCGCCCCCGCGTCCGGGGCGGGGAGGGTCAGGCGGGCAGGCCGCTGCGGAACGGGCGCAGCGGGAGGACGGCCGCGAGGTCGGCCCGGTTCCCGCTGGCGGCGACCCGCCCGACGGCGACGGCGTCGTCCCACGACTGGAGGCCGCTGACCAGGCGCAGCCAGGTCGCCGCGTCGGTCTCGACGACGTTGGGCGGGGTGCCGCGGGTGTGCCGGGGGCCCTCGATGCACTGGACGGCCACGTGCGGGGGCACGCGTACCTCCACCGAGCGCCCGGGCACCTGCTGGGCCAGCCAGCGCGCGGTGGTCTTCACCGCGGCGCCCAGCACCGCACGCGTCGGCTGCTCGCCCTCGCCCCGCAGCCAGGGCAGGCAGGGGGCGAGGGCGTCGCGCAGCGCCCCGGCAGGGATCGGCGCAGTGCCGGCCATCAGCTGGTCGGGACCGCCCCGGTGGGGACGGCGGACACGGCGGCCTCCGGGGTGTCGAAGAGCGCCGGCAGCGTGGTCGACCAGGCGGTGCGCAGCTCGTCCAGCGGCAGCTCGAGCACACCCTCGACGACGAGGGCCGCGCCGCCGGTGGTGCCCAGCTCGGTGACCGGCACGCCGCGCCCGCGGGCGGCGGAGACGACCGTGGCCGGGTCCGACGTGCTGACGACGGCGCGGGCCACCGACTCGCCGAACAGCGCGGCCGTGGGGTCGCCCTGGACCGACACCGTGGCCCCGACGCCGTACCGCAGCGCGGACTCGGTCAGCGCCTGGGCCAGGCCCCCGTCGGAGAGGTCGTGCGCGGAGCTGACCAGCCCGTCGTCGGCCAGGTCGGCGAGCAGCTCCCCCAGCGCGCGTTCGGCGTCCAGGTCCAACCGCGGCGGCAGCCCGCCGAGGTGGCCGTGCACGACCGAGGCCCAGGCCGAGCCACCGAACTCGGCAGCGGAGGTGCCGAGCAGCAGCAGGGTCTCCCCCGCGGCCGTCCAGCCGCCGGACACCCGGGTGCGGACGTCGGCGTGCACGCCGAGCACGCCGATCACCGGCGTCGGGTTGATCGGCACGTCGCCGGTCTGGTTGTAGAGGCTCACGTTGCCGCCGGTGACCGGCAGGCCCAGCGCGCGGCAGCCGTCGGCCAGGCCGCGGACGGCCTCGGCGAACTGCCACATGACCTCGGGCTCCTCGGGGGAGCCGAAGTTCAGGCAGTTGGTGACCGCCAGCGGGACGGCGCCGGAGACGGCGACGTTGCGGTAGGCCTCGGCGAGGTTCAGCTGGGCGCCGGTGTAGGGGTCCAGCCGCGCGAAGCGGGCGTTGCCGTCCAGGGCCAGGGCGATGCCGCGGTGGGTGGTCTCGTCGATCCGGACGACACCGGCGTCCTCGGGCTGGGCGAGCACGGTGTTGCCCTGCACGTAGCGGTCGTACTGCTCGGTCACCCAGGACTTGTCCGCACCGTCCGGGCTGGAGACGACGGCGAGCCAGTCGGCGCGCAGGTCGGCCGACGTCACGGGCGGCAGGTCGGCCTGCAGGGCGTCGAGGTCGGCCGGGCGGGCCATCGGCCGCTGGTAGACCGGTCCGTCGAGGGCGACGGTGCGCGGGGGGACGTCGACGATCTGCTCGCCGTGCCAGCCGACGGTCAGCCGGTCACCGTCGGTGACCTCACCGATGACGGTGGCGAGCACGTCCCACTTGGCGCAGACGGCGAGGAACTGCTCGACCTTGGCCGGCTCCACGATCGCGCACATGCGCTCCTGGGACTCGCTCATCAGGATCTCGGCCGCGGTGAGCGTGGAGTCGCGCAGGGGGACGGTCTCCAGGTCGATGTGCATGCCCCCGGAGCCGGCCGCGGCGAGCTCGCTGGTGGCGCAGGAGAGCCCGGCGCCGCCGAGGTCCTGGATGCCGGTGACGAGGTCGGCGGCGAAGATCTCCAGGCACGCCTCGATGAGCAGCTTCTCGGTGAACGGGTCGCCCACCTGCACGGCGGGGCGCTTGGCCGGGCCGTCGGCGTCGAAGGTCTCACTCGCCAGCACCGAGACCCCGCCGATGCCGTCGCCGCCGGTGCGGGCACCGAAGAGCACGACCTTGTTGCCCACGCCCTCGGCCTTGGCCAGCCGGACGTCCTCGTGCCGCATCACGCCGACGCACAGCGCGTTGACCAGCGGGTTGCCCGCGTAGCAGTCGTCGAAGAGCAGCTCGCCGCCGATGTTGGGCAGGCCCAGGCAGTTGCCGTAGCCGCCCACGCCGGCGACCACGCCGGGCAGCACCCGGGCGGTGTCGGGGGCATCGGCGCGACCGAAGCGCAGGGAGTCCATGACGGCGACCGGGCGGGCGCCCATGGTGAGGATGTCGCGGACGATGCCGCCGACCCCGGTGGCCGCACCCTGGTAGGGCTCGACGTAGCTGGGGTGGTTGTGCGACTCGACCTTGAAGGTGACCGCGTAGCCGTCGCCGACGTCGACGACGCCGGCGTTCTCGCCCATGCCGACCAGCAGGGCCTCGCTGCGGGGCAGGTCGCCGAAGGTGCGCAGGTGCACCTTGGAGGACTTGTAGGAGCAGTGCTCGCTCCACATGACCGAGTACATCGCCAGCTCGGCGGCGGTCGGGCGACGGCCGAGGATCTCCCGGATGCGCTGGTACTCGTCGTCCTTGAGCCCGAGCTCCCGGTAGGGCTGATCGACATCGGGCGTGCACTGGGCATTCCCGACGGTATCGAGTTGGTCGGCCGCTGTTGTCTGCGCCGTCATCAGACCTTGGCCCCGTCGAGG
>JAOPVM010000023.1 GCA_025966215.1 Klenkia sp. | reverse complement strand
CTGGGCTACCGCGCCGGCGCCGACCGCATCGAGGGCTGCCTGTTCGGCAACGGCGAGCGCACCGGCAACGTCGACCTGGTCACCCTGGGCCTGAACCTGTTCAGCCAGGGAATCGACCCGCAGATCGACTTCTCCGACATCGACGAGATCCGCCGCACCGTCGAGTACTGCAACCAGCTGGGCGTGCACGAGCGGCATCCCTACGGCGGCGACCTCGTCTACACGGCCTTCTCCGGCTCCCACCAGGACGCCATCAACAAGGGCTTCACCGCGCTGCGGGCCGACGCCGAGGCCGCCGGGAAGACCGTCGACGAGATCCCGTGGGCCGTCCCGTACCTGCCGATCGACCCGAAGGACGTCGGCCGCAGCTACGAGGCCGTCATCCGGGTGAACAGCCAGTCCGGCAAGGGCGGCGTCGCCTACATCATGAAGACCGAGAACCAGCTGGACCTCCCCCGCCGGCTGCAGATCGAGTTCTCCGCCGTCGTCCAGCAGCACACCGAGGACGAGGGCGGCGAGGTGACCGCCGAGCAGATGTGGGCGGCGTTCTCCTCGGAGTACCTGCCCGACCCGCACGCGCCCTGGGGCCGGCTCTCGCTGACCGGGCACCAGCACACCGCCAGCGGCGCCGGCCCGGACGAGATGACCGTCGAGCTCGTCGACGACGGCGTGCCGGTGACGCTGTCCGGTCGCGGCAACGGCCCGATCGCCGCCTTCGTGGACGCGCTCTCGGGCATCGACGTCGACGTCCGGGTGCTGGACTACGCCGAGCACGCCCTCTCCTCCGGCGGTGACGCCCGCGCGGCGGCCTACGTCGAGTGCGCCGTCGGCGAGCGGGTGCTGTGGGGCGTGGGCATCGACCCCAACATCGTCTCGGCGTCCCTGCGCGCCGTCGTCAGCGCCGTCAACCGCGCCCTGCGCTGACCCACGTCCGCCCCGCTCCCCCAGCGCACGGGGCGCGGGGCGGGGGCGGGGTCAGGAGGTCGTGCGGGGGGTGGCGTCCGGGCCGTCGGCCGGCTCGTCGACGTCGGGGTCGCCCTCGGGGTGCTCGGGGTGCGGGCGGCTGGGCAGCGGGTCGGCGGGCTTGCCGAGCTCGTCGACCAGCAGCAGGTCCCGGCGCACGTGCCGGCGGCGGTAGGCGATCCGGCTGACCATGTGCGCGCTGACCGGGGCGGTGAGCAGCTGGAAGACCCCGACCAGGACCAGCATCCAGACGATGGGCTGGCCGGCGAGCCGGATCACCGCGCCGGTCATCACCAGCAGCACGCCGAGCACCTGGGGCTTGGTGGCAGCGTGCATCCGGTTGAGCAC
This sequence comes from Klenkia sp., assembly GCA_025966215.1. GTDB lineage: Bacteria > Actinomycetota > Actinomycetes > Mycobacteriales > Geodermatophilaceae > Klenkia. The sequence goes on along the minus strand of JAOPVM010000023.1, from coordinate 13,064 downwards.
GTCGGGGAAGCGGATCAGCCCGAGGCCCGCGGTGAGGCAGAGGAAGCAGCCGGCGATCAGGCAGACCGAGGCGATGACGTCGGCGATGCTCACGGCGTCCCCTCCCGGCGCGCGTCGGGCCGGCCGGCGAGGTCGGCGTCGGCACCCCGGTCGGCCGGGTCGGCGGTGCTGACCAGCATGCCGCCGATGTACCGGGCCACCGACACCGACCCGACGAAGGCCAGCAGGGCGACGACCAGCAGCACCGGTTCCAGCGAGATGTCCTCGTAGACCGCGCAGTAGACGGCGATGCCGCAGGCGATGGTGACCAACAGCGCGTCGGTGGCGACCACCCGGTCCAGCAGGGAGGGGCCCCTGGCGAGCCGGGCCAGGATCAGCACCGCACCCACCCCGAGCAGGGCGAAGCAGACGAGGGGGACCACGGTCGTCACAGCTGGCTCAGCCTCTCGGTGCCCTGGGTCTCCGGGGTGTCGGTGTCGGGCCGGTCGAGCCGGGCGATGTCCTCGGCCGAGCCGAAGGCGCGCACCACGCGGTCCTCCATGCCCAGCACGTTGGCCCGCTGCCGCTCGACGTGGGCCAGGTCGCGCACCTGGACCAGGTGCAACGCGAGCACCTGCTCCTCGCGGTCCAGGTCCAGGACCAGTGAGCCGGGCACCAGCGACAGCGCCTCGGCGATGACGGTGAGCAGCAGGTCGGAGTCGGTGCGCAGCTGCACGGTGATGATCGCCGACCGGTGCTGGCCGGGCCGGATCGCCAGCCAGGACACCTCGGCGCTGGACACCAGCAGGTCGGCCAGGAACCGGCCCAGGAAGCGCAGCGCGGCCACCGGCCGGAAGCGCCCCGAGGCGGGCACGCTGGGCAGCGGCAGCAGGGTGGTCGCCACGACTGCGATGAGCAGCCCGCTGAGCAGGTTGGCCCAGGAGAACGTGCCCCAGAGCATGTTCCAGACCAGCACGAGCCAGACCAGCAGCGGCACCTGCTGGCGCAGCCGGGTCACCCGCGCGGTCACTCGACCACCCGGTCGCCGAAGACCGACTCCAGGTAGGGCGTCCGGTCCACCAGGTCGACGGCGGCCCGGTCGGCGACGCCGTAGAGCACCCCGCCGAACACGGTGATGGCCACGGTGATGGCGACGAACCCGGCGGTGGCCGCGACCATGGTGGCCGGCAGCTTCGCCGCCTGCAGCTCCTCGGTGGTGACGGCGGTGCCGGCGGCCGGGCGGATCGCCTCGAGGTCCTCCTCGGCGGTGTCCACCGCGCGGGGCCGCCAGAACGCCCGGCCCCAGACCCGGGCGATGGCCACCAGCGTCAGCAGACTGGTGACGACGGCGCCGCCCACCAGCACGTAGGGGCCCACGCCACCCACGGCCACCCCGGCCTCGAGCAGGCCGAGCTTGCCGATGAAGCCCGACAGCGGGGGGATCCCGGCCAGGTTCATCGCCGGGACGAAGAACAGGATCGCCAGCAGCGGGGACGCCTTGGCCAGGCCGCCCAGCTTCTCGGTGTTCGTCGTCCCTCCGCGCCGCTCGACCAGGCCGGTGGCCAGGAAGAGCGTGGTCTGGATGGCGATGTGGTGGACGACGTAGAAGATCGCGCCGGCGAAGCCGGCCGTCGTGCCCAGGGCGACGCCGAAGACCATGTAGCCGATGTGGCTGACCAGGGTGAACGACAGCATCCGTTTGACGTCGGTCTGCGCGACCGCGCCCAGGATCCCGACGACCATGGTGGCCAGCGCCGCCCACAGCAGCAGGTCGTTCAACGCACCGTCGGGGAACAGCAGCGTGTTGGTGCGGATGATCGCGTAGACGCCGACCTTGGTGAGCAGCCCGGCGAACACCGCGGTGACCGGGGCCGGCGCCGTCGGGTAGCTGTCGGGGAGCCAGGCCGAGAGCGGGACGACCGCGGCCTTGATCCCGAACGCGACCCGCAGCATCGACTGCAGCAGCAGCTGGGTGCCGTCGGGCAGCTCCCCCAGCCGGACGGCGAGCTGGGCCATGTTCACCGTGCCGGTCGCGGCGTAGACCAGCGCGATCGCGGCCAGGAAGACCAACGAGCTCATCAGGCTGACCACCACGTACGTGATGCCGGCCCGGATGCGTCCCGCGGTGCCGCCCAGGGTGAGCAGCACGTAGCTGGCCGCCAGCAGCACCTCGAAGCCCACGTAGAGGTTGAACAGGTCCCCGGCCAGGAACGCGTTGCTGACGCCGGCGACCAGCACCAGGTAGGTCGGGTGGAAGATCGACAGCGGCGTGTCGGTCTCGTCCCCGTCGGCGATGCCCTGCCCGACGGCGAACACCAGGACGCCGAGGGTCACGGTGTTGGCCACCACCAGCATCAGCGCGCTGAGCCGGTCGACGACCAGCACGATGCCCAGCGGCACCGGCCACCCACCGACGGACACCGAGGTGGCGCCCTCGGCGTCGGCCAGGAACAGCAGCGACACCGAGACGGCCAGCACCGCGGTGAGCACCAGGATGCTGAGCGTGCGTTGGAGCTGGGGGTGCTTGCCGACCAGCAGCGCGCCGGCCGCGCCCAGCAGCGGCAGCAGCACCGGCAGGGGGGTGAGCACGCGGATCAGGTCGTCCATCACTGCTCCTCCTCCCGACGGGCGCTGCGGCCACCGGCCGGGGTCGGGCTGACCTCACCGACGGCGGCTGCCTCGGCGGACTCGTTCTCGGCCGCCTCCAGCCCGGCCAGCCCCAGACCCACGTCGTCGGAGGGGGTGTCGGTGTCGGGGCGGTGCGGGGGCGCCTCGACGGTGAGCCCGTCGCCGGGACCACGCTCGGCCGGGTGCAGCAGCTCGGGGTCGCGGTCGTCGGCGTCGATCTCCTCGCGGGTCGCCACCCGGAGGTCCTCGGCGTCGTCCTGCACGACCTCGTCGCGGACCAGCCGCCACGAGCGGTAGATCATCGCCAGCACGAACGCCGAGATGCCGAACGTGATGACGATGGCGGTGAGCACCAGGGCCTGCGGCAGCGGGTCGTTGATCGACGACTCGTCCTCGACCGGGAGGATCGGGGCGAGCCCGGCCACGCCACCGGCCGACAGCAGCAGCACGTTGGTCGCGTTGCCCAGCAGCAGGAAGCCCAGCAGCACCCGGGTGAGGCTGCGGTCCAGCAGCAGGTAGACGCCGGCGGCGTAGAGCCCGGCGATGATCACCGGCAGGACGACGGTGGGCGTCATCGGGGACCTCCCGGGGAGAGGGCACCGGACGGTTCGCGGGGCGCGGCGACCGGGTCGCCGTCCTCGACGTGGCGCATGCCCCCCGTGCCGGTGCCGTCGCCGTCCTCCTGCTCGCGGTCGTCGTCCTCGTCGTCGGCGTCGATCTGCGCGCCGAGGCTGCGCAGCACGTCGAGCACGAGGCCGATGACGATCAGGTAGACGCCCATGTCGAAGAACAGGGACGTGACGAGCTTGACGTCGCCGAGCAGGGGCACGGTGCGCTCGAGGATGGTGGTCTGCAGCGCGTCGGCGCCGAGCACGAGGCCGGCGATCCCGGTCGTGCCGGCCAGCAGCAGGCCGCCGCCGAGCAGCTTGCCCGGGTCGACCGGCGCCGCCTCCCCGAGCTCGTAACGCCCGCCGGCCAGGTACCGCAGCACCAGCGCGAGACCGGCGACCAGACCCCCGGCGAACCCGCCGCCGGGCACGTTGTGCCCGCTGAACAGCAGGTAGACGCTCAACACGATGATCGTGTGGAACAGCGCCCGGGTGATGACCTCGAGGATCACCGAACGGCGCTGCGGGGCCAGCGTGGCGCTCGCGGCCAGCCAGCGGTCGCGGGGGGCGCGGCGGGCGGCGGCGGTGCCGAGGTCGGGGGCCTGGGTGGCCCGGGCGACGGCCCCGGTGCGCTCGCGCAGGAAGACCAGGCTGGCGACGCCGGTGGCGACGACGACGAGCAGCGACACCTCGAGCAGGGTGTCCCAGGCCCGGATGTCGACCAGGGTCACGTTGACGATGTTCTCGCCGCCGCCGAACTCGTAGGCCTGCTCGGGGTAGTCCACCGACACCGGGATCGCCGTCCGGGCGCCCAGCGCCACGACGCCGACGCCGCCCATGAGCAGGCCGACCGCGACGGCGATCAGGCCGCGGGCGGTGCGTTCCTTGGCCTGGTGCCGGTCGGAGATGTCCTTGGGCAGCTTGCGCAGCACCAGCACGAAGGTGACCAGGGTGAGCGTCTCGACCAGGAACTGGGTCAGCGCCAGGTCGGGGGCGCCCTGCAGGGCGAAGAGGACGCCGATCCCGTAGCCGGTGACCCCGACGACGAGCACGGCCGACAGCCGCTGCCGGATCCGCACCGCCAGTGCCGCAGCAGCGAGGACGACGACGCCGACGAGCGCCTGCACCGGGGTGTCCCAGAGCCGGACGTCGTCGGGCCAGGGCGCTCGGAACACCAGGATCGAACCGGGCAGCGCGACCAGCACCACGAGGATCACGCCCAGGTAGGTGGGCAGCGACCCGCGTTGGGTGGTGCGGGTGGTGACCTGGGCCAGGACGTCCAGCCCGCGCATGGTGTGCCAGTAGCCCTCATCGGCCGAGGCGTCCATGGCCACCCGGCGCTGCAGCCCGGCGACGAGGTCGCGGGCGCCGAACAGCGCCAGGCCGCCGACCAGGGTGACCAGCGAGAGCAGCAGCGCCGGCTGCAGGCCGTGCCACAGCGCGAGGGACTCGGCCTCCTCGGCGACCAGCGGCAGGGTGTCGGCGTAGGGCGCGACCAGCGGCTCCAGGAACGAGCTGAGCGGCCCGGCGGCCAGCCCGAGCAGGGCCAGCACGACGGGAGCGGCGAGGAACGCCGCACCCGGCCGGTGCAGGTGCTCGGGACTGGGCCGGTCGGCCGCGCAGTGCCGCAACGAGCCGCCGGTGCCGAAGGCACCCCACAGGAAGCGGGCGGTGTAGGCCACGGTCAGCACCGAGCCGAGCACCAGGCCGCCGACGGTGACCATCGCCCAGACCCGGCTCTCCAGACCGCCGTCCAGGAACGCGGTGAAGGCCGCCTCCTTGCCGACGAAGCCCAGCAACGGGGGCAGCCCGGCCATCGAGGCGCCGGCCAGCCCGGCGACGACGGCGAGCACCGGCACCCGTCGTCCCAGCCCGTTGATCTCACGCAGGTCGCGGGTGCCGCAGGTGTGGTCGATGACGCCGACGGTGAGGAACAGCGTGGACTTGAAGAGCCCGTGGGCCAGCAGCATCGCGATCCCGGCCGCGGCGGCCTCACGGCTGCCGGTGCCGACCAGCACCATCAGGAAGCCCAGCTGGCTCACCGTGCCGAAGGCCAGCAGCAGTTTCAGGTCGTACTGACGCAGCGCGCGGTAGCCGCCCAGCAGCATGGTGGCCAGGCCGAGCCCGAGGACGACGGGCTTCCAGCCGGGGGTGTCGGCGAACCCGGGGGCCAACCGGGCGATCAGGTAGATGCCGCCCTTCACCATCGCCGCGGCGTGCAGGTACGCGCTGACCGGGGTGGGGGCCTGCATGGCGCCGGGCAACCAGAAGTGGAAGGGGACCATCGCGGACTTCGTGACCGCGCCGGCGATGACCAGCAGGACCCCGACGGTGACCACCGGTCCGGTGCCCGGGTCGGCCACCACCTCGCTGAGCAGGTAGCTGCCGCTGGCCTGGCCGATCATCACCAGGCCGACGAGCATCGCCAGCCCGCCCGCGGTGGTGACGACGAGCGCCTGCTGGGCGGCCCGCCGGGCGGCCACCGCAGCACCGCTGCCACCGATCAGCAGGAAGGAGAAGACCGTGGTCAGCTCCCAGAACACGTAGAGCAGCAGCATGTCGTCGGCCACGACCAGGCCCAGCATCGAGCCGGCGAAGGCCATCAGGACACCGGCGAACCGCCGCAGGCCCTCGTCGTCGGGCTCGAAGTAGCGGGCGCAGTAGACGAACACCAGCGCGCCGACGCCGGTGACCAGGGCGGCGACGGCCAGCGCGAGGGCGTCCAGTCGCAAGGTGACGTCGAGGTCCAGCGCCGGGATCCACGTGGTGACCTCGTCCACGGTGCCGCCCTCGAGCACCGTGGACAGCTGGGCCATCAGCCAGCCGAAGGCGGCCGCCGGGACCAGGGCGAGCACGTAGTAGGCCGAACGACCCCACCAGCGCACCAGGACCGGCGCCAGCACGGCGGCCACCAGGTGCGCGAGGAGGAGCAGGCCCACGGGTCTCCAGGGGTCTCGGGATGCGACCGGACGTGATCACGACGCGCGTTCGATTCGTTCGATTACAGTGTGCCCCGTGGACCAGGGCCTGCGCGAGTCGACGGTGCACCCACCGGCCGTGTCACCCCGGCTCCCCGCTGGCCCCTGGGTCCTGACGGGCGCCGGCGGGACGCAGATCACGCTGCCGGCCGAGGTGGCCGAGGCCCTGGAGTTCGTCACCGACGCCTTCACCGACGGCGCCGCGGTCACCCTCAGCCGGCACGAGCCGATGGTCACCACCCAGGAGGCCGCCGACGTGCTCGGGGTCAGCCGCCCGACGCTGGTCCGGATGCTCGACCACGGGCTGATCCCCTACGACCAGCCCGGCAGCCACCGGCGGTTGCGGCTGTCCGACGTCCTCGCCCACCAGGCCCGCTGCCACCACGAGGACGCCAGCACCCCGCGGTAGCCCTCCTCAGGCGTCGGCGAGTTCCGCCGCCGCCAGCCAGTCGGTCTCGACCTGCTCCTTCTCCGCCTGCAGCTGCAGCAGCTGGGCGTTGAGGGTGGCGACCTTCGCGTGGTCGGTCGCGGCTGCGGCGAGCTGGTCGTGCAGCTTCTTCTCCTCGCCGTCCAGCTTGAGCATCCGGCGCTCGAGCTTCTGCACCTCCTTGCGGGCGGCGCGGGCGTCCGCGGCCGAGACCGCAGGTGCCTGCGCCGTCGTCCCCAGGCCGGACTGCGCACCGGACGCCGTGGTGAGCGGCGCGCCGCCGGCCGCCCGCCGACGCAGGTACTCCTCGACCCCACCCGGGAGCTGGGCCAACGACCCGTCGCCGAGCAGCGCGACGACGGTGTCGCAGACCCGGTCGACGAAGTACCGGTCGTGGCTGACCACCAGCACCGTGCCGGGGAAGGAGTCGAGCAGGTCCTCCAGCGCGGTGAGGGTGTCGATGTCCAGGTCGTTGGTGGGCTCGTCGAGGATCAGCACGTTGGGCTCGGCCATCAGCAGCCGGAGCAGCTGCAGCCGGCGCCGCTCGCCACCGGAGAGGTCCCCGACCGGGGTCCACTGCCGGCTGGCGGCGAAGCCGAACCGCTCGGCCAGCGTCGAGGCCGAGATCTCCTGGTTGCCCAGCCGGGCCACCCGGGCGACGTCCTGCACGGCCTCCAGCACGCGCGCATTGGGCGGCAGCTCGGTGACTTGCTGGGAAAGGTAGGCCTGCGAGACGGTCTGGCCGACCTAGATCGTGCCGGCGTCGGGCTGGTTCTCCCCGACCAGCAGCTTGAGCAGCGAGGTCTTGCCGGCGCCGTTGACCCCGACGATGCCGATCCGGTCGCCCGGGCCGACGTTCCAGTCCAGGTCGGCGAACAGCGTGCGGGGGCCGTCCTCGGTGGGGACGGCGTAGTCGACGTGCTCGAGCTCGTAGACGGTCTTGCCCAGTCGGCGGGCGGCGAAGTTCGCCAGCGCCATCGTGTCGCGGGCCGGGGGCTCGTCGGCGATGAGCGCCTGCGCGGCATCGATCCGGAACTTGGGCTTGCTGGTGCGGGCCGGCGGGCCACGGCGCAGCCAGGCCAGCTCCTTGCGGACCAGGTTGAGCCGACGCTCCTCGGTGACGCTGGAGATCCGGGCCCGCTCGGCCCGGGCCAGCGTGTAGGCGGAGTAGCCGCCGTCGTAGGCGAAGACCGATCCGTCGGCGACCTCCCACGTGGTGGTGCAGACCTCGTCGAGGAACCACCGGTCGTGGGTGACGACCACCATGCCGCCGGCGCGCTGCTTGACGTACTCGGCCAGCCACGCGACGCCCTCGACGTCCAGGTGGTTGGTCGGCTCGTCGAGGACCAGCAGGTCCAGCGGCCGGACGAGCTGCGCGGCCAGCGCGACCCGGCGACGCTCACCACCGGACATCGGGCCGACCGGGGCGTCCAGACCGAGCCGGTCGAGCTCCAGGCCGGTCAGCACCGAGCGGACGGCGGGGTCGGCGGCCCACTCGTGCTCGGCGGCGTACCCGGAGAGGACGACGTCGTGCACGGTGGTGCCCTCGGGCAGCGTGCCGGCCTGGTCGAGCACGCCCATCGCGATGTCGTTGCGCATGGTGACCCGGCCGGAGTCGGGGGGCTCCACACCGGTGAGCACCGAGAGCAGGGTCGACTTGCCCCCGCCGTTGCGCCCGACGACACCGATCCGCTCACCGGCGGAGATGCCGAGGGAGACGTCGTCGAGCAGGGAGGTCGTGCCGTGGGCCTTGGAGACGCGTTCGAGCGAGACCAGGTTGAGCGGAGTCGTCATGAGGGCTCCAGTCTCCCAGGTCCCCGCCACCGACCCGACCGCCCCCGGCGTGGATCAGGTCTCCTGATCCAACTCTCTCCGCCCTCACCAACACTGCTGAGGGCGGAGAGACGTGGATCAGGTCACCTGATCCACGCTGAGGGGGCGGACGGCGGCGGCTACGGGACGACGACCTCCGCGCTCAGCTCGCTGCGGTTGCCGGCGAAGTCGTCCACGATCAGCGAGACGGCGAGGGCGGTGCCCGGGGGGAGCCGGTCGAAGCCGTACTGCAGACCCTCGAGCTCGGCGAACAGGCCGGGGCCGGGGGCGTCGACCCACTCGCCGTCCTCGCTGAGCAGCAGCGGGACGACGAGGCCGTCGGCAGCGGGGCTGAACTCGGCGAGCAGGCCGTCGGCGGACTCGGCGTAGTAGGTCTCCGAGGTCACCTCGCCGGCCTCCTGGTCGATGGTGATCGACAGCCGGATCCGCTCGGACTCCTCGCGGGCGGCGCCGGGGGCGACGTAGTCCAGCGGGACGGTGACGGTGAACAGCGGGGAGTCCTCGTCGCTGTCCAGGGACAGGTAGGCCGGCATCGTGTCCTGGCCGTCGGTGATCGTGAAGCCGGTCAGGTCGTAGAACGCCGAGGCGGTGCCGTCCTCGGCGATCGTGCCCTCCTCGTCGCCGGTGTAGAGCAGCGACCCGTCGTCCTGGCGCAGGCCGTAGACGATCGTGGCCGAGGCGGCGTTCTCGGCGCCGAGGGCGTCCAGCGGGGCGGAGACGTCCAGGCCCTCCGCGCCGACGGAGACGGTGAGACCGGTGTCGGTGGAGAAGGTGGGCTGCTCCTCGACGGGCACGTCCTCCCCGGCGGAGTGGTAGGCGGTGAGGAACTCGGCCCACGCGGAGGCCGCGGGGACGCCGGCGTACGCGGTGTCGTAGTACTCGGCCTCCTCGGGGAAGTAGACGCTCATCCCGGTGGCGCCCAGGTAGGCGCGGCCGTCGACGGAGTACGTGACGACGTCGCCCAGGGCGCGGCTGACCGCGTCGGCCTCGTCGGCGACGTCGAGGGCGGTCACGCTGATCTCACCGGCCAGCTGGCCCAGGTCGATCTGCCCGGTGGAGTTGGCCGGGTCGGGGTCGGAGCCGAAGGCCAGCGTGGTGGACCGCGCCCTGCCGACGGCGGGCCCGAGGTCGCCGGCCCGGTCGGCGAGCGCGCCGGCCAACCCGGTCATCGCCTCGTCCAGCGCGGGCAGCTGGGTCAGGTCCATCAGCGAGAGGGTGGTCTGGTCGACGGTGCCCTCGGCGGTGGCCTGGGCGTGGAACCCGTCGACGATCGAGCGGCCGAGGGTGTCGACGTCGGCGGCGGGGTCGGTGAGGGCGCCGACCGAGGCGTAGTCCCAGCCGTGGCCGGGCTCGAGCTCCTCGGAGGCGACCATCCGATCGGCCAGCGGGGCCATCGTCGCGGCGGTCTCGTAGGTGGCCATCAGGCAGGCGTCGAAGCCGACCATGTCCAGCTTCTCCAGGCCGACGGCGGCCAGGCCGTCGGAGATGCCCTGGCTGATGCCGGCCAGGTCCATCGTGGTCTGCCCGGCGGACTCGTCGGCGCCCACGCCCGGCCAGCCGGCCCCGTGGTCGCTGATGATCAGGGCGTAGTGCTCGGACGGCGAGGCCGTCACGCTGGAGCTGATGAAGTCGGCCAGCACCTGGGGGTCGGCGGTGTCCACGTCGCCGAGGTCCTCGCGCAGCTCGAGGCTGTCCTGCTGGACGGAGAAGGTGCGCGCCCCGCTCCAGGTGCCGGCGTCCAGCACCTCGTCGCCGCTGTAGCTGGGGGCCTCGTCGTCGGCGGCCCGGTCGACCAGGGCCTCGATCTTCAGGTCGCCCTGCGACCCGACGCCGGCGAGCTCGACGACGTCGCCGAGCATCGCCGTCTCCAGGTCGGTGTCGGCCATGGAGTAGAGCAGGACCGTCCAGCCCGCACCCTCGGGCGCGGTGACCGACTCCTCGGCCACCTCCTCGCTGGCGGTGTCGCAGCCGCTGACCAGCAGACCCAGCGTCAGCACAGCTGCCGCGGTCCGGACCGTCGTACTCCTGCGCACGTGCTCTCCCCACCTCGCGGCACCCCGTGGTGCCGGACCGGAGAGAGCGTCACCCACCCGACGGCCGTCGAGCCCGAAGCTGTGTGTCAGCAGTTCGTGTCGCGCTCGGACAGGTCACGTGGTCGGGGTCTGGATCAGGCCAGGCGGGTGACCTCCACGACGACCGAGTGCCCCTCGCTGCGGGGGCCGGAGAAGATGCCCTTGAGCGGGGGCACGTCCCGGTAGTCCCGCCCGCGGCCCAGGGTGACGTGCCGGGTGCCGATCTCCACCACGTTGGTCGGGTCGTAGCCGGTCCAGCTGCCGTCCCACCACTCGACCCAGGCGTGGCTCTCGCCCGTGACCGGCTCGCCGATCGCCGCACCGGGCTTGGGGTGCAGGTAGCCCGACACGTAGCGGGCCGGGATGCCGAGCTCGCGCAGCAGGCCGACCGACACGTGCGCCATGTCCTGGCAGACGCCCTTGCCCGAGGTCCAGGCCTGCATGGCGTTGGTCTTCACGTTCGTCGACCCGGACAGGTACTGCATGTGGTCGTGCACGAACCGGCAGACCCGGTGGCCGGCCTCGCGGGGGTCGGCGTCGGCGACGACGTCCCGGATGGCGCGGACGACGGGGGCGTCCATCGCGGTCAGCGGGGTGGGCCGCAGCATCTCCCCGAACCGGTCGACGACGTCGGGGTCGGCCAGCCCCTCCCAGGACACCACCGGTGCCTGCTCGGGCTCGGGCCCGGCCTCCACCACCGAGGTGGCGACGACGGCCAGCTCCCGGTGCGGGCCGTGCAGGTCGAAGGCGGTGACGGTGGAGCCCCAGTAGTCCCGGTAGGCGTGGATGGAGGCAGCCGGTTCCACCTCGACGCGGGACCGCAGGGTGGTCTGTCGGGTGGTGTTCTCCGGGGTCATCCGGGCCTCGTTGTAGGAGGACCGCACGGGCCCCGCGTACTCGAACCGGGTGCGGTGCACGACCTGCAGGCGCCACCGGTCGGGCGCCGGGCGGGACTGGGTCTGGGTCTGGGTCTGGGCGTTCATCGGGTCACCCCACGCCTTCCGGCACCCACACCTGGGGCGCCTGCTCGGTGAAGAACCTGGTGGTCACGGCCTCGCTGGCCGCCGAGCAGGTGCGTTGCAGCTCGTCGAGCCGGGTGGGCAGCTTGGCGAGGATCTCGTCGGTGCCCATGAACTCCAGCATCGTCCGGGCCCGCCCGACGATCCGGTGGGCCTCCCCGGCGACGCCGATCCGGTGCCCGTCGCGGACGTTGGAGCGCTCGAGCTCGGCCAGGCAGCCCTCGGCCTGCTCCAGCGCGGCGAACACCGAGCGGGGGAAGAGCCGGTCCAGCAGCAGGAACTCCGCGGCCCGGCTGGAGTTCACCGCGCCGCGGTAGGTGCGCAGGTAGGGCTCGTAGGCCCCGGTCGAGCGCAGCACCAGGGTCCAGGACGGCGCCGCGTCCCCGGCCAGCACCCGGGTGGAGAGCATCCGGCTGGTCATGTCCACCCGCTCCAGCGAGCGGCCGAGGATGAGGAACAGCCAGCTCTCGTCCCGGCTCATCGTGGCGTCGGCCAGCCCGAAGACCATCGCCGAGCGCTCCCGGACGAAGCGGAAGAGCGAGTGCGGGCCGTAGCGGCGGGCCATCGTGCGCTGCTGGGGCAGCGCATTGTGCGTGACGTTGAGGGACTCCCAGATCTCGGCCGAGAGCACCTCGCGGGCACCGCGGGCGTTCTCCCGGGCCGCGCTCAGCGCACCCACGATGGAGCTCGGCGCCACCCGGTCGAAGGCCAGCGTGCCGAGCACCCGCTCGGTGTCGGCCTCCTCCAGCGGGCAGGGCACGCCCATGAGCGCGAGCAGGTTGTGGCAGGCCCGCTGCTCGTCGATCCACGGGTCCTCGACGAGGCGCTGGGTGTGCACGTCGAGGATGCGGGCGGTGTCGTCGGCCCGCTCCACGTAGCGCCCGATCCAGAACAGCGACTCCGCGATCCGGCTCAGCACGGCGGCACCGCCGTCCCCCGTTGCTGCTGTTGCTGCTGGCCCTGGGCGATGGCGTTGTCGTTGGCCGGGCCCGGGTCCTGGGCAGGCGGCTCGGCGGGCAGGTCGGCGGTGGTGAACTCGATCTGGGTGCGGTCGGGCACCGGCTCGGCCTGCGGACGGGGACCGGAGATCACCCAGGTGTCCTTGGACCCGCCGCCCTGGCTGGAGTTGACCACCAGCTCGCCCTCCGGCAGCGCGACCCGGGTCAGCCCACCGGGCAGCACCCACACGTCGGTGCCGTCGTTGACCGCGAACGGGCGCAGGTCGACGTGCCGCGGGGCGATCCTGCCGTTGATCAGCGTCGGGGACGTGGAGAGCCCGATCGGCTTCTGCGCGATCCAGTCCCGCGGGGAGGCGCGCACCTTCACGGCGAGCTCGGCGAGGGTCTTCTCGTCCGCGCGCGGCCCGATGACGATGCCCTTGCCGCCGGAGCCGTCCACGGGCTTGAGCACCAGCTGGTCGAGGGAGTCCAGCACCCACTCGACGGTGTCGGGCTCGTCCAGCCGGTAGGTGTCGGCGTTGGCGAGCAGCGGCTCCTCGCCCAGGTAGTAGCGGATCAGGT
>JAOPVM010000292.1 GCA_025966215.1 Klenkia sp. | reverse complement strand
GTGGTGTGCACGTCCCCGACCGGCACCGGTCGTGCGGCGGGTCGCCCCGGCGTGTCACGATGGTCGGCGGCCCACCCGGGCCCGACGACGAGGGAGGTGGCCGCGATGCGCCGCAGCGAGCCCCCCGGTCACAGTCCCGAGGTCCCCGCCGCCTGAGGCGCGCCGGGGCCTCTGCCGACGTCCCTCGTCCGCACCACCCCGGGAGTCCGTCGTGACCGACCGTCGCCGCACCCAGCTCACCGCGCCCCTGACCGCGCTGAGCACCCTCACCCGCCGTCCCCGCCCGGGCGGTGCCGCGCCCGCCCCCGCGCCCCGCCTCGAGCTGCCGGGACGGGCGTCCAAGCTGATCGACAACGCCGTCTACGAGAACGGCCGGCGGATCGCCACCCCGGAGTCCCCGGCCGAGAGCAGGCAGTGGCTGACCGACGGGTTGGCCGAGGGCCGGCTGGCCTGGCTGGGTCTCTACCGGCCCGAGCCGCACCAGCTGGGGGAGCTCGCCGAGCAGTACGACCTGCCCGAGCTCGCCGTCGAGGACGCGATCCACGCCCACCAGCGGCCCAAGTTCGAGCGCTACGGGGACACGCTGTTCGTCGTCCTCAAGGCCGCCCGGTACCTCGACGCCCGCGAGGAGGTCGAGTTCGGCGAGCTGCACCTGTTCCTCGGCCGCGACTTCGCCATCACCGTGCGGCACTCCGAGTCCCCGGACCTCGCCCGGGTGCGCCGCCGGCTGGAGAGCGACCCGGAGCTGCTGGGCAAGGGCAGCGAGGCGGTGCTCTACGCGATCCTGGACGCCGTCGTCGACGGGTACGCCCCGGTCGTGGAGGGCCTGGACAAGGACATCGACGAGATCGAGCTCGAGGTGTTCGGCGGGGACCCACGGGTGTCCCGGCGCATCTACGAGCTCTCCCAGGAGGTCCTCGACGTCTCCCGGGCGACCTCGCCGCTGACCGGCATCTGCGCGGCGATCACCGCCGGGTTCGAGAAGTACGGCGTGGACGAGGACCTGCGGGCCTACCTGCGCGACGTCGCCGACCACGTCGCGGGCATCAACGAGCGGGTGGAGGGCTTCCGGCTCCAGCTGCGCGACATCCTCACCGTGAACGCCACCCTGGTCGCCCAGCGGCAGAACGAGGAGATGAAGACCCTCTCGGAGACCTCGATCGCGCAGGGCGAGGAGGTCAAGAAGATCTCCGCCTGGGCGGCCATCCTCTTCGCCCCGTCGCTGGTCGGCGGGGTGTACGGGATGAACTTCGAGCACATGCCCGAGCTGGGCTGGGTGTTCGGCTACCCGTTCGCGCTGACCCTCATGTTCGGGGTCAGCCTCACCCTGTACGTGATCTTCAAGCGCCGCGACTGGATCTAGGAAGACGCGCGGTCCGCCGCGCGTTAGGGTGGGAGCACAACTGCACAGGGGGTGATTGGTCTCGACTTCGGTCGTGGCATCAGGGGAAGCGGGCCGAGGAAGGCAACGATGAGCTCGTTAACCACGCGTTGCACAACACACAAGCGCCGACTCCAGTCAGCGCGACTTCGCACTCGCTGCCTAAGCAGCCAGTGTGAGTCTGTCAGCCCGGGTTCTGCCATCGGCCCGGATCCTGGCATCAGCTAGATGGCTTCACCGTGCGGATCGGCCGCGGATCTGCACGGGACACCTCACAGCGGCTGGGCCTGTCGTCCTGGCTTGTTCGTGTGACCAGGAAGGTCGAGCAGGGACAGAGCGGACTGCGCTCGGAGAAGCCCTGGTGATGCGTCGAAGGACGCGGGTTCGATTCCCGCCACCTCCACCATCAGCACCACCCAGCCACCACCCCTGGCAGGACAGCGCCCGCACGGTCACCGACCGTGCGGGCGCTGTCGCTTCCTACAGCTCGGTGCGCAGGACGGCGGCTGCCTGCGCCAGGGCGCGCATCTTGCCTGCCGCGGCGGCCCGGGGCAGGTACTTCAGCCCGCAGTCGCTGGACAGCACCAGCTCGTCCACGTCGACGTGGTCCAGTGCCCGGCGCACCCGGTCGGCGATGACCTCGGGGGTCTCCACCTCCGGCGTGGACAGGTCGAGCACGCCGAGCGCGATGCCCTTGCCGCGCAGCGGGGCGAGGGTGGCCGGGTCCAGGTGCGACTGCGCGGTCTCCACCGAGATCGCGTCGGCCGGGACGTCGGCCAGCTCGGGCAGGAACGAGTAGCCCTCGGGCCGCTCGGCGACCATCGCGGCGTAGCCGAAGCACAGGTGCACGTGCGTGGTGCCGGCCGCGCCGGCCAGCGCCCGGTCGAGCACCTCGACGCCGTAGCGCCTGGCCACCTCGGGGCGGGCCTGCAGCCACGGCTCGTCGAGCTGCACGATGTCGGCGCCGGCGGCGAACAGGTCGGCGATCTCCTCCCGGACCACGTCGGCGTAGGCCAGCGCGAGCAGCCGGTCGTCGCCGTAGACGTCGTCCTGGGCCTGCTGGGCCATGGTGAAGGGACCGGGCACGGTGATCTTGATCGTCCGGTCGGTGTGCGCGCGGAGGAACCGGACGTCGTCGACCTGCACGGGCGAGGGGCGGCGCAGCTCGCCGGTCACCCGCGGCACGTGCACGTCCAGTCCCGACCGGTTGCGCACCGTCCCCGGGTGGTCGAGGTCCAGCCCGGCCAGCGAGGTGGCGAAGTGGTTGGAGTAGGACTCCCGGCGGATCTCGCCGTCCCCCACGATGTCGAGCC
>JAOPVM010000427.1 GCA_025966215.1 Klenkia sp. | reverse complement strand
GGAAGTACAAGGAGAAGGCGCGCGCCGGCGGCAAGACCGAGGCCGCCCCGACCCCTGGCGCCGCCGGGGACGACATGCTGTGGCTGCGCCAGCTGCTGGACTGGCAGCGCGAGGCGCAGGAGCCCGGTGAGTTCCTGGAGACGCTGCGCTACGACCTCGGTCCGCAGGAGGTCTTCGTCTTCACGCCCAAGGGCGACGTGATCAGCCTGCCCGGGGAGTCCACCCCGGTCGACTTCGCCTTCGCCGTGCACACCGAGGTCGGCTACCGCTGCATCGGCGCCCGGGTGAACGGCTCGCTGGTCTCCCTGGACAGCAAGCTGGCCAACGGCGACGTCGTCGAGGTCTTCACCTCCCGGTCGCCCACCGCCGGGCCCAGCCGCGACTGGCTGGAGTTCGTCGGCTCCTCCCGCGCCCGCACCAAGATCCGCCAGTGGTTCACCAAGGAGCGCCGCGAGGACGCCGTCGACGACGGCAAGGACGCCCTCACCAAGGCCATGCGCAAGGCCGGGCTCCCGTTGCAGCGGCTGATGGGCGGCGACGCCCTGGCCACGCTGGCCGCCGACCTGCACTTCGGTGACGTGAGCGCGCTGTACGCCGCCGTCGGTGAGCACCAGGTGTCGGCGGCCTCGGTGGTGGAGAAGCTGCTGATCGCCCTCGGCGGGTCCGAGGGGGCCGCCGAGGACATCGCCGAGACCGCCATCCCCACCAAGCGGTCGGTGGCCCGCACCGCGGGCGGTGACCCCGGCATCGTCGTGACCGGCATGAGCGACGTGTGGGCCAAGCTCGCCAAGTGCTGCACGCCGGTGCCCGGGGACGACGTGCTCGGCTTCGTCACCCGCGGTGGCGGGGTCAGCGTGCACCGCACCGACTGCACCAACGCCGACGACCTGCAGCGCAAGCCGGAACGACTCGTCGAGGTCGAGTGGGCCTCGGCACCGGGCGCGGTGTTCCTCGTCGCCATCCAGGTCGAGGCGCTCGACCGGCACCGGCTGCTCTCCGACGTCACCAAGGCCCTGGCCGACGAGCGGGTCAACATCCTGTCCGCCTCGGTGCAGACCAGCCGTGACCGGGTCGCCGTCAGCCGGTTCACCTTCGAGCTCGCCGACCCCGCCCACCTCGGCGCCGTGCTGCAGACCGTGCGCAACGTGGACGGCGTCTTCGACGTGGAGCGGGTCACTGCGTGATCGGCGATCCTCCGGATCGCATCGCGGCCAGGAGCCGTACCCCAGCAGCTACGAGGGTGGCTGATCCCTCCTCGGGGCGGGATGGGGGCGGGACGGGCGCTGTGCGCCCGGGCGGGTCGTCCCGGCTGCACGGGGTCGACGTGGCTCGAGGGCTGGCCGTGCTGGGGATGTTCGGGGCGCACCTGCTGACGACGTCCGACCTGGTGTGGGGTGACCCCTCCACCTGGAACGGGCTCGTGGACGGGCGGTCGTCGATCCTGTTCGCGACGCTGGCCGGGGTGTCGGTCGCGCTGCTGACGGGGCGGACCTCGCCGCCCTCGGGGGACGCGCTGGTGCGGGCGCGGCTGGTGCTGCTGGTCCGGGCCGTGCTGGTGTTCGCCGCCGGGTCCGCGGTGCAGCTGCTCCGCACGCCGGTGGGGGTGATCCTCGAGTACTACGCGGTGCTGTTCGTGCTGGCGGTCCCGCTGCTGCGCTGGGCGCCCCGGTCGCTGTTCCTGCTCGCCGGCGGCCTCGTGGTGGTGCTCAACCCGCTGGTGCACCTGCTGCTGGTGCCGTGGGTGGGCGTCGGGACCGGCGGCGGGGGAGTGCTCGGCGGGCTGGTGCTGCTGGGGCAGTACCCGGTGGCGATCTGGATCACGTTCCTGGTCGTCGGCCTGGCAGTGGGCCGGTCGGACCTCACGGCGGTGCGGGTGCGGGTCGGCCTGGTGGTCGGGGGGCTGGTCGCCGCCGTGGCCGGGTACGCCGCCGGCCCGCTGCTCGGGGTCGGCGACCCCCCGGCGGTCGAGCCGGTCACCAGCTCCGTCGCCGAGCTGCCGCGCTGGCAGGAGCTCGTGCCGCCGGTCGGGCAGCTGCTGTCCACCGCCCCGCACAGCGGCACCCCGGCCGAGGTGGTCGCCTCCGGCGGCTTCGCCCTCGCCGTCCTCGGGGTGTGCCTGCTGGCCGCCGACCGGCTGCGCCTCGTGCTGCTGCCGCTGGCCGCCGTCGGGTCGATGCCGCTGAGCGCCTACTGCCTGCAGCTGGTCGGCATCGCACTGCTCGGGGACAGCGTGTTCGCCACCGCGGACGGCGGGCTGGGCCACTGGGTGCTCTTCGCCGGCACGGCACTGGCGGTCTGCACCGGGTGGTCGCTGGTGCTCGGCCGCGGTCCGCTGGAGCGCGGGATCGGCCTGGTCACCGCCCGGGCGCTGCGGGGCTGATCCTCAGGGCGTGCGCGGCACCGCCAGGAAGGCCGGGTTCTCACACGTCGCACCCAGCTCGGGCGTGGTGTCGGGGTTGGACACCAGCAGGACCGCGAAGGCCTCGATCCGCGGGTCGGCCGGGTCCTCGGCCTGCAGCTGGTGGTCCCACGCCTGCGCCGACACCGGCGACCCCTGCCCCGGGTAGGGCGACAGGAACATCCCGGAGGTGCCCTCGACGAGTGCCGCGAGGGTCGCCACCCCGTCGGCGTCGACCTCGGCGGGGTCGTAGGTGACCCACACCGCGCCGTGCTCCAGGGAGTGCACCGCGTTCTCCCGGCGCAGCTCGACGTCGTAGACCGACCCGGTGCAGTCGGCCCACTGCGGGTCGTGCTCGCCACCGACCGGCGGGGTCTGCGCGTAGTCCACCGACTCGTCGGTGTGCAGCTGCCCGGGCGGGTGGTCCGCCACCTCGGTGTCGGCCAGGGTCACCTCGGCCACCGGGGACGCCGAGCCCCCGACGGTCGAGGTGCACCCGGCGAGCAGCAGGCCCCCCAGGGCCATCCCGACCCGCACGGACCTCATGCGGTCGGGGTGACCGACTCGATCGTCACCGCGGCGGCCGGCGCCCCGTCGGAGGACCCGTCGGCCACGCCACCGGCGGCGATGCCGTCCAGCACGGCCAGCCCGGCCTCGTCGATGGTGCCGAAGACGGTGTAGTCGGCAGGCAGCTGGCTGTCGCCGTAGACCAGGAAGAACTGGCTGCCGTCGGTGCCCTGCCCGGCGTTGGCCATCGCCAGCGTGCCGCGGCCGTAGGTCTCGGTGCCGGCCGTCGAGGTCGGGAACGCGTAGCCGGGGCCACCGCCGCCGGTGCCGCTGGGGTCGCCGCACTGCAGCACCTGCAGGCCCTCCCCGGTGGTCAGCCGGTGGCAGGGCGTGCCGTCGAAGTAGCCCTGGGAGGCCAGGGACACGAAGCTGGCGGTGGCGCAGGTGGCCGGGGCGGCCTGGTCCAGGGTCAGCCCGATGACCCCGGCGCTCGTGGTCACGGTCTCGGCGACGGTGCCCTCGGCGGCGACGTCACCGGAGGGGGCGTCGTTGGCCACGCCCGAGCTGCCCTGGGCGTCGTAGGTGTAGGTGCAGGGCCCGGCGGTGGTGGTCTGCCCGGCCCGCTCGGCACCGGGGCCGGGGGTCGGCTCGGCCGGCGCGGACGTCGTCGCGGCGGCGGCGTCGGTGCCGCTGGCGGTGGTCGTGTCGTCGTCCCCACCGAGGCCGGTCACCAGGAACGCCGCACCCGCGACCACCAGCACGGCCACCACGGTCACCAGGACCAGCAGGTTGCGCCGACGCTTCTTGGCCTGCTCGGCCCGCCGTTCCAGTTGGCGCTGCAGGTGACGCTGGGCGGCCTGGCGACGCTGCTTGTTGCTGGGCACGGGTCTGGGGGCTCCTCGGTGCGGCTGCTCGGGGGCAGCACGCACCGCCCCCCGCTGGTCGAAGGGGGAGTCTAGGTGCCGGTCCCGGGCGTCCCCTGCAGGCGGACCGCGAGCGTCCGGGCCCCGCGTAACCTGGCCCGGTGCTCATCCGCTCCTTCCCCGCCGGCGCGTTCGGCACCAACTGCTACGCGATCGCCGCCGGACCCCGCTCGGAGTGCGTCGTCGTCGACCCCGGCATGGACGCCGTGGAACCGCTGGCCCGGCTGCTGTCCGACGAGGGCCTCAAGCCCGTCGCGGTCGTGCTCACCCACGGCCACCTGGACCACACGTTCTCCGTGCTGCCGGTCTGCGAGGGCTACGACATCCCGGCCTACCTGCACCCCGAGGACCTCGGGATGATCAGCGACCCGGCGGCCTGGCACGGCCCCGCGCTGGCGCCGTTGGCGCAGGGCGTGGCGCTGCCGGACCCCGCTGAGGTGCGTGCGCTGGACGACGGGGCGCTGCTGTCCCTGGCCGGCGTCGACCTCACCGTGCGGCACGCCCCCGGGCACACCCGCGGTTCGGTCGTCTTCACCCTCGATCTCGACGAGTCACCCGGGCTGGTCGCCGGGGACGTGCTCTTCGCCGGTTCCGTCGGCCGGGTCGACCTGCCCGGCGGGTCGTGGGAGTCGATGCTGGGGTCCCTGCGCGACGTCGTCCTGCCGCTGGAGGACAGCACCGTGGTGCTGCCCGGGCACGGCCCGGCCACCACGATCGGCCGGGAGCGGGCCACCAACCCCTACCTGGCCGAGGCCGCGGGCGCGCCGAAGGGCCGCGGGCTGTGAGCGACCTCGTCGCCCCCAAGGGCACCTTCGACGTCCTGCCCCCGGACTCCGCGCGGTTCCTCGCCGTCCGGGAGACCCTCACCGCGCCGCTGCGCCGGGCCGGCTACGGCTACGTGGAGACCCCGGTGTTCGAGGACACCGCGGTGTTCGCCCGCGGGGTGGGGGAGTCCACCGACGTCGTCAGCAAGGAGATGTACTCCTTCACCGACAAGGGCGGCCGGTCGCTGACCCTGCGCCCCGAGCTCACCGCCGGGCTGATGCGGGCGTTCATCGAGCACCGGCTCTACGCCGGCGCG
Source organism: Klenkia sp. (assembly GCA_025966215.1). Taxonomy (GTDB): domain Bacteria; phylum Actinomycetota; class Actinomycetes; order Mycobacteriales; family Geodermatophilaceae; genus Klenkia. The sequence goes on along the minus strand of JAOPVM010000427.1, from coordinate 1,278 downwards.
CTGCCGGTGAAGCTGTGGAGCGTCGGGTCGGCGTTCCGCTACGAGCGCCCCCAGGCCGGCCGCTACCGGCACTTCACCCAGGTCGACGTCGAGGCCCTCGGCGTCGACGACCCCGCGCTGGACGCCGAGCTGGTGGCGCTGGCCGACCAGGGCTACCGCGACCTCGGGCTCACCGACTACGAACTGCAGCTCACCTCGTTGGGCGATGCCACCTGCCGGCCGCAGTACCGCGAGCTGCTGACGGACTTCCTGTCCCGGCTCGACCTCGACGAGGACACCCGCCGCCGGGCGCAGATCAACCCGCTGCGGGTCCTCGACGACAAGCGCCCGGACGTGCAGGCCCAGCTCGTGGACGCCCCGCTCATGGTCGACCACCTCTCCGACACCACCCGGGCCCACTACGACGCCGTCCGCCAGCACCTCACCGACCTCGGCGTCAGCTGGGTCGAGGCCCCGCGGCTGGTGCGCGGGCTGGACTACTACACGAAGACGACGTTCGAGTTCGTGCACCACCGGCTGGGTTCGCAGTCCGGCATCGGCGGCGGCGGGCGCTACGACGGGCTGTCCGCCGCCCTCGGCGGGCCCGACGTCTCGGGCATCGGCTACGCGGTCGGGGTGGACCGCACCATCCTCGCGGTGCAGGCCGAGGGCCTGGACATCGCCGTCGAGCCCGGCGTGCAGGCCTTCGTCGTCCCGCTGGGGGCGCAGGCCAAGTCCCTCGCCGTCACGATCGTGGGGCAGCTGCGGGCCGCCGGGGTCTCCGCCGACACCGTCTACGGCGACCGCGGGCTCAAGGGCGCGATGAAGGCCGCCGACCGCTCCGGCGCCGGTCAGGTGGTCGTCATCGGCGACCGCGACCTGGCCGCCGGGGTCGGTCAGCTCAAGACGATGGCCACCGGGGAGCAGGTCGCCGTGCCCCTCGGTGAGCTGGTCGACCGGGTGCGTGCGACGGTTCTGCCGTGACTTCCTCCCTCGAACAGCGCCCGCTCGGCCGCACCGGCGCCGAGGTCTCCGTGGTCGGTCTGGGTACCTGGCAGCTCGGCGGTGACTGGGGTGACGTGACCTCCGAGTCGGCCACCGAGGTCCTCGACGCCGCCCTCGACGCCGGCGTGACCCTCCTCGACACCGCCGACGTCTACGGCGACGGTCGCTCCGAGGAGCGCATCCGCAAGGCGCTGGCACCGCGCCCGGACCGGCCGTTCGTGGCCACCAAGGCCGGCCGCCGCGCCGTCCCGTTCACCGCCGAGCAGTACACCCCGCGGCACCTGCGCGCCTGGA
>JAOPVM010000403.1 GCA_025966215.1 Klenkia sp. | reverse complement strand
CAGGCCCGCGCCGACGACGACGACGCGGTCGGTCTTCCCGGGGACGGTCCTCATGTCGTGCGGGTGGTGGCGGCGACGGCGAGGGCGTCCAGCGCGGCGCGGGCGTCGTCGAGGACGGGTGCCTCGGCGATCGCCTCGCGGGCGGTGGCGGTCTGGGTGGCGATCCGGTCCTCCACCGCCTCGAGCGCCCCGGTGGAGCGCATCAGGTCGCGGACGGCGTCCAGGGCGTCGGCGTCGGCGGTCGGGTCGCCCAGCACCCGGTCCAGCAGAGCGCGGCCGGTGTCGTCGGTGGCCTCGGCGGCCAGCGCGACCAGGAGGGTCTGCTTGCCCTCGCGCAGGTCCTCCTCGGCGGACTTGCCGGTGACGACGGGGTCACCGAACACGCCGAGGACGTCGTCGCGGAGCTGGAAGGCCTCGCCCAGGGGCAGCGCGATGTCGGTGTAGACCTCGACGACCTCCGGGCCGGCGTCGGCCAGGGCCGCGCCCAGGTGCAGCGGGCGCTGCACGGTGTAGCCGGCGGACTTGTAGCGGGCGACCTTGAGCGCGCCCTCGGGGCCGGGCAGGCCACCGGCGGCGCGCAGCAGGTCCAGGTACTGGCCGGCGGTGACCTCGGTGCGCATGGCGTCCCAGACCGGGCGGGCCCGGGCGAGGGCCTCGGCGGAGATGCCCGAGCGGCGCAGCAGCTCGTCGGACCACACCAGGGCGAGGTCGCCGACCAGGATCGCCGCGCCCGTGCCGAAGAGCTCGGCACTGCCGGACAGGCCCAGGGCGGTGTGCCGGTCGCCGAAGCCGATGTGGGTGGCGGGGCGGCCGCGGCGGGTGCGGGCGGCGTCCATCACGTCGTCGTGCACCAGGGCGGAGCCGTGCACGAACTCCAGGGCGGCGACGGCGCGCAGCACGGCGGCGTCGTCCTCGGGGGCGGCGGTGGTGACCGCCCGCCAGCCCCAGTAGGCGAAGGCCGGGCGCAACCGCTTGCCGCCCTCGGCGACCGCGGCCACCTCCTCGAGCACCGGGACCAGGCTGGCGTCCATCCCGGCGAGGACGGCGCGCTTCTCGGCCAGGAAGGCGTCCAGGGCGTCGCTCACCGCCCCTCGCAACCGGGCCAGATCGGCGGCCCGGAGGACCGGGCCGACGTCAGGATCGTTTGCGCTGGTGGACGGGTGGCGCGGTCGGGTCCCTGCAGTCACCCGACGAGTATGACCAGCCACGGGGCGACGCACAGTCCCACCCGAGTCACGGTCGGGTCGGATGGGCGGGCGCTCAGGCGGTGACGCCGTCGTAGACCCAGGCGCCGACCGCGGTGCCGTCGGCGGTCACGACCTGGGTCCAGACGAGGCTCACGGTGTAGACCTGGTGGTCGGTCGCGTTGCTGTCGGTGCTGGTCACAGCCGCGTTCGTGGCGCCGGCGGCGCTGTCGTCGGTGGGCTCGGGAGCGGGCTCGGTGGAGGTGCGCTGCACCGTGCCGACGATCCGCACCGGCAGGAAGTCGGCGTCGTAGGTGATCACCGGCACCCCGATGAACTCCTCGTCGATCTGGTAGGCGTCGTCGGGGCCGGTGCCGGCGGAGGCGCGGTAGGCGTCCTGACGGGCGGCGACGGCGTCGGCGGTCGAGGTGGCGACGTTGACGGTCTCCTGGACCTGGGTCGCGTCGGCCCAGGCGTAGCCGTAGTCCTGCTTGTCGACCAGGCCGGCGAGCACGCGCTGGGCGAAGGGCAGCTCCTCGGCGGGGGCGAGGCCGTGGTGTTCGGTGACCGGACCGGGCCGCTCGGGGGCGACCGGCACCGCGACGGTCTCCACGGTGGGCTCGGCGGAGGTCGGGGCGGCGGAGGAGCTGGCCGCGGACGAGGAGCCGGGGCTGCTGACGAGGGAGTCCGGCAGCACGGAGCAGCCCGAGAGCAGGGCCGCGGCAGCGAGGGCGGCAGCGGCGGCGGCGAGACGGGGGGCGCGCATGGTGACTCCTGGTGAGCAACGGGGGGACTGTGGGGGATCGACACCCACGTCGGTGCGACGCCACGACCATGACAGGACCAGCACCGATCACCGAGGGTCACGACCACTGGGCACTCTCCCGGGTGAGCAGGACCCGCCGGGTGGGTGAACGGGTGACCCCCCGACCGGGTGTACCCGTCCAGGTCGGTGGTCCCCGGCCCCTGCCCGCGGAGTCCGTACCCTCGTCAGGCGTGACCGGGACCGTGCGTGAACTGCTCGCCGAGGGACGGCCGACCTGGTCGTTCGAGTTCTTCCCGCCGAAGAACGAGGCGACCGAGGCCCAGCTGTGGACCGCGTTGCGCGAACTGGAGCGGCTGCGGCCCTCGTTCGTGTCGGTCACCTACGGCGCCGGTGGGTCCACCCGAGAGGGCACGTTGGCGGTGACCGAGCGGATCGCCACCGACACCACGATGCTGCCGCTGGCGCACCTGACCGCGGTGGACCACTCGGTGGCCGAGCTGCGCAACGTGGTCTCCCGGTTGGCTGCGGCCGGGGTGCGCAACGTGATGGCGCTGCGCGGCGACCCGCCCGGTCTGGACCCGCAGGCCGACTGGGTCCCGCACCCGCAGGGCCTGCGGTACGCCGCCGAGCTGGTGGAGCTGGTCAAGGACGTCGGGGACTTCTCCGTCGGCGTCGCCGCCTTCCCCGAGTCGCACCCCCGCTCCGCCGACGCCGAGGCCGACGCGGACATGTTCGTGGCCAAGTGCCGGGCCGGGGCGGACTTCGCGATCACCCAGATGTTCTTCCGGGTGGAGGACTACCTCCGGCTGCGCGACCGGGTCGCGGCGCGCGGCTGCGACGTCCCGGTGCTCGCCGGGGTCATGCCGGTGACCAGTGCCAAGCAGATCGCCCGGATCGTGCAGCTGTCGGGACAGGCGTTCCCGGCCGACCTGGCCGAGCGCTTCGCCGCCGCCGCCGACGGGGACACCCCGGAGGCCACGCAGGCCCAGCGGGACCTGGGCGTGGAGGTGGCCACCGAGATGTGCCGGGAGCTGCTCGTCGAGGGGGTGCCCGGGATCCACTTCATCACCATGAACCGCTCGACGGCGACCCGTGAGGTCTACGCGGCGCTGGCGGAGCTGGCGCCCACCGGCTGAGCGTCAGACCCGCGTCCGCGCCGTCCCGGACAGCGCCGCGTCGGCCTGCGCAGCCGCGCGGCGCAGCGCCTCGTGCTCGGCGGCGTACCCCCCGACCACCCCGACGACGGGGATGTTGCTGAGGAACCGGTGCCGCAGCTTGCCCTTGGGCCGCGCGTCGAGGGCGTCGTCGATCCGGGAGAGCAGCCGGGCCATCCGCCACACCGTGCGCGCGGTGCCCGCGACCCCGCCGCGCTCGCCCTTGCGGCCGAGCACCTCCTCGGCGTAGGCGCCCTTCTGCCGGTCCAGCAGCGGCCGCACCTGCTCGGTGGTCATCGGCCGGTCCAGCAGCACCTCGGCCAGCAGAGCGACCCGGCGGGCCGGGTCGGTGACCTCGTGCTCCCCGGCCACCCCCAGCACGACGACGGACTGCACCGCGGCCCCGACCGAGTTCTGCAGCGGCAGCAGGTCGGCGAGCTTGCCGGCGAAGCGGGGGGCGGCCGACACCGCGGCGGCCACCCGGCTGGCCCGGTCGGCCCACCACGCGGCCCGGGCCTGCGCCGGCAGCGTGGGCGGGCGCCCCAGTCGCTCGACCACCGGTCCGCTCAGCCGGTCGAGCCTGCGGAGGACGTCGACGACGACGGCGTCGGAGATGGGGGCGGCCACGCGGGGCAACGTAACGGCGTCGGGCAGGGTCCGCCCGGCGACTGTGCGGAGCCTGTGGACGTGCTTGAAGGCGACACCACCGGGCCGCACGCACGTACGGTGGTCGGGATGCGCAACGGGGGGCGACGGTTCGGTTGGCGGTGGGTCGTGGTGGCCCTGGGCCTGGCCCTGCTGGTCGCGCTCCCGGTGGTCGTCGCGGCGCTGCCGGCCGCCGACCGGGACACCTCGGCGGCGGACCTGCGGGCGCGGGCACTGGCCAGCACCGACCAGGCGTTCTCCGGGTACGCGATCTCCACCGGCGGGCTCACCCTGCCGGTCTCCGACGCGCTCACCCCCGTCGCGGACCTGCTCAGCGACCAGACCACCATGCGCGCCTGGTACCGCGGGACCCTCGACTGGCGGGTCGACGTCGTCACCGCCACGGGTGAGACCGGCACCCACCGGGACGCCGCCGGCACCTGGACGTGGGACCACGCCGACCAGCGGGCCAGCCGCGGCAGCGCGCCGGACCTCGCGCTGCCCACCGCCCCGGACCTGCTGCCCA
>JAOPVM010000396.1 GCA_025966215.1 Klenkia sp. | reverse complement strand
GCGGCGTCGCGGAGGACGACGTGATCGCCCTGGTCGATCCCGGCCGCGGTGAGCAGCTTCTTGGTGAACTCCTTGTCCATGGAGGCCGCGCTGGCGAACACCCCGGAGCCCACGTAGGGCAACCCGCTCATCTCCAGCAGGCCCTGGATCGTGCCGTCCTCGCCGTAGGCGCCGTGCAGCACGGGGAAGACCACGTCGACGTCGGTGAGCCGACCGAAGGCCTCCCCGGGCTCGAGCACCGACAGGCCACGGCCGCCCGGGTCGCCGACCAGCGACACCGCCGTCCCCCCGCGCACCTCGGGCAGCCGGCCCCCGGTGATCGCCAGCGGACCACCGTCGTGCAGCACCCACCCGCCCTCGCGGGTGATCCCGACCGGGACCACCTCGTAGCGATCGGGGTCCAGGGCGGCCATCACGCTGCCGGCCGAGACGCAGGAGATCGCGTGCTCCGCGCTCCGCCCCCCGAAGACGACGGCGACCCGGGTCTTGGCTGTCTCGACGGTCATCGGGTCGGACACTATCGGCCCCCGGTCACGCCAGGGCGTCCAGCGCGGCCGTCAGGTCCGCCACGAGGTCGGCGGTGTCCTCGATGCCGCAGGAGAAGCGCACGAACCCGTCGGGGACGGCGTCCCCGCCCCACTGCGCGCGCCGGTCGACGGTGGAGTGCACCCCCCCGAAGCTGGTCGCGGCCAGCCAGAGCCGGCTGTGCCGCACCAGGGCGTGCACCGCGGCCTCGTCGGCCAGCGTCGCCGACACCACGCCGTTCATCCGGAGCATCTGCCGGGAGGCGAGCTCGTGGGAGGGGTCGCCGGGCCGGCCGGGCCAGCGGACCCCGGTGGCCGCGGGGTGGGTGGCCAGGAGCTCGGCGACCGCAGCGGCGGTGCCGGCCTGCCGGGTGAGCCGGAGGTCCAGCGTGCTCATCGAACGGTGCGCCAGCCAGGCGTCGAAGGCGCCGGGGCCGTTGCCGGTGCGGTCGCGCCAGGCCTTGAGCCGGGTCTGCAGCTCCCGGCCCCGCTCGGTGCGCGCGGTGGAGACGTGGCCCATGAGCAGGTCGCTGTGCCCGGTGAGTGCCTTGGTGTCGGCCCCGAGGGTCAGGTCGGCGCCCAGCTCCAGCGGCCGCTGGCCCAGCGGGGTGGCGGTGGTGTTGTCCACCGCGAGCACCGCGCCGGCGGCCCGGGTGGCCGCGGCGACCGCAGCGATGTCGCAGACGTCCAGCTCGGGGTTGGACGGGGTCTCCAGGAGCACGAACGCCGCGCCCTCGAGGTCACCGCGCGCGGCCACGTCGGCGATCTCCAGGGTGGGCACCTGGTCGACCTGCACGCCGAAGCGGGCCAGCTCCCCCGTGCTCAGCGCGCGGGTCTGGTAGTAGCCGTCGCTCGGGATGACGATCCGGTCACCGGCACCCACGACGGCGAACACCGCGGCGCTGATCGCGGCCATCCCGGTGGCGAAGGCCAGGCAGTCACCGCCGTCGAGGTCGCCGACCGCCTCCTCGAACACCCGCAGCGTGGGGTGCCCCGGCCGGGCGTAGAAGTCGGCGGCGTAGGGGTCCTCACCCAGGTGGTAGGGCGCCGCGAAGACCGGGCTCGGGCGCAACGGGGCTCCCGGCACGACCGGTCCGTCCCCGCCACGCACCACCCGGGTGCCGTCGGACCAGCTGGTCATTCGCTCTTCGCCTCTCGTCCCATGATCTCGCGCACCATGTCGGCCGCGGTCTCGCCCTCGTGGCAGACCCGCACCACGGCCTCGGTGATCGGCACGTCGACGCCGTGCGCCCGGGCCAGGTCCAGCACCGACCGGCAGGACTTCACGCCCTCGGCGGTCTGCCGGGTGCCGGCCACCACCTCGGCCACGCTGGACCCCCGCCCGATCTGCTCGCCGAACGTGCGGTTGCGCGACAGCGGCGAGGAGCACGTGGCCACCAGGTCGCCCAGCCCCGCGAGCCCGGCGAAGGTCAGCGGGTCCGCCCCCAGCGCCAGGCCCAGCCGGGAGGTCTCGGCCAGCCCGCGGGTGATCAGCGAGGCCCGGGTGTTGTCCCCGAACCCGAGCCCCTCGGCCATCCCGGCCGCCAGTGCGATCACGTTCTTCACCGCGCCACCGAGCTCGCAGCCCACCACGTCGGGGTTGGTGTAGGGCCGGAAGTACCGGGTGTGGCAGGCGGCCTGCAGGGCTGCGGCGCGGGCGGTGTCGGTGCAGGCGATCACGGTGGCCGCGGGCTGCTGGGCGGCGATCTCCCGGGCCAGGTTGGGCCCCGACAGCACCGCCACCCGGTCCGCGCTCGCACCGGTCACCTCGCAGACCACCTCGCTCATCCGCCGGGTCGACCCCAGCTCGATGCCCTTCATCAGCGACAGCAGGGTGGCGTCGGGCGGCAGCAGCGGCGTCCAGGCGGTCAGGTTCTCCCGCAGCGTCTGCGACGGGATGCTGAGGACGACGACGTCGGCCCCGGCCAGCGCCTCGGCCGGGTCGGCGGTGGCCCGCACCCGGTCGGGCAGCCGGACACCGGGCAGGTAGTCGGCGTTCTGCCGGTCGGCGGTGATCGACGCGGCCAGCTCGGGGCGCCGGGCGTAGAGGGTGACGTCGGTGCCGGCGTCGGCGAGCACCTTGGCGAACGTCGTCCCCCAGCTGCCCGCGCTCAGCACCGCGGCCCGGGTCACGCGACCCCGGTCTCGGGGCCGCCGGGCAGGTCCCCGGAGGTCCGCCGGGTGGGGCGGGGGTGCACCGCGGCCGGCGGCTGCTCGCCGCGGACCTCCCCCAGCTGGTCGCGGACACGGGCCATCAGCAGGTCGGTCACCTCTCGGAGCAGGTCGGCGGTCAGCGGGCGTCCCTCGCGCACCTGCGCCCGCAGCGCGGACAGGTCGACGGGCTCGCCCACCAGGTACTCGGCCGGGGAGCGCAAGCGCAACCGCAGCTTCTTCGCGTGGTAGTCGTGCACCCGGTGCGGACCCCACTGGGCCAGCGGGACGACGGCCACGTCGGTCGTCAACGCCAGCCGGGCCACCCCGGTGCGGGCCTGCATGGGCCACCAGTCGGGGTCGCGGGTCACCGAGCCCTCGGGGTAGATCACCACGAGCTCACCGGCCTCCACGGCCCGTCGGGCCGCGCCCACGGAGGAGCGGGCGTCGGCGGAACCGCGGGAGACCGGGATCTGACCGGCGGCACGCAGGACGGTGCCGGCCAGGCCGGTGAACACGGCGTCCTTGGCCAGGAACCGCGGCACCCGCCCAGCGTCGTAGACGAGCATCGCGCAGGCCAGCGGGTCGAGCACCGAGACGTGGTTGGCGACCAGCAGCACGCCGCCGGTGGCCGGGATGCGCTCGGGGTGCCGGAAGTGCAGACCGAACAGCACGGAGGCGACCGGGCCGACGACGGTGAGGCTCAACCGCAGCGCCCAGTTCAGCGGCGGACGGGGGCGCCACCGCCGCCGCGGCCAGGAGCCCCCCGGGGCCGCGAGTTCGGTGCTCACCTCCCCAGTCTGCCGGTCACCGGACCCGGGCCGCCGGTCGGTGGGCGTGTGGCAGCGTGGGAGCCGTGCAGCGCTGGTCGGTGGTGGTCCCGGTGAAGCGGCTCGGGCTGGCCAAGACCCGGCTGGGTCCGGCCACGACCCGGGCCGCCCACGAGGGGCTGGTGCTCGCCCTGCTCGGTGACACCCTCGAGGCGGCGCTGGCCAGCCCGGCCGTCGGCACGCTGTGGGTGGTGACCGACGACCCCCGGGTGGCTGCGGCGGCCGTCGGGGCCGGTGCCCGGGTGGCGCCCGACGTCCCCGGCGCCGGGCTGAACGCGGCCCTGGTGCACGGTGCGCGGACCGCAGGGGG
>JAOPVM010000363.1 GCA_025966215.1 Klenkia sp. | reverse complement strand
AGGGCCGGGTCCAGCGGCCAGCGCCAGAGGCCGACGTGCACCGTTGCGCCGTCGACCTCCCCGGCCAGCACCGCGGCGCCGTCGGGGATGCGGCTGCCGGTGACCGCGGCCAGGGTGTCCCGTCTCGGGGTGCCCGCGGCGTCGACCAGGGCGGCGGCGTACTGCACGGTGGCGGCGCCGTCGGCCCGCAGCGACACCGAGGTGGCCCGCAACGAGCGCAGCGTGGCGCCGGTGGGGGCCAGCACCGCCGACCACAGGTCGACCGCGGCGTCCCCGAGCAGCAGCTGCAGGGAGCGGGGCCACCGGTCGCTGAGCACCGGTCCGGCCGCGGGCACGAGGAGCGGGGTGGTCACCCTCCGACCCTGGGCGACCCGGGTGACGGGCCGGTGAGCCGACGATGAGCGAGTTCTCATGCACCCGGCGTCGGTTACGGTTCGCGCCATGCTGCTGTCCGACCGCGACATCACCGCGGCCCTGGCCGACGGCCGCCTGGGCATCACGCCCTACGACGCGGGACTGGTGCAGCCCTCCAGCATCGACGTCCGGCTGGACCGGTTCTTCCGGGTCTTCAACAACGCCCGGTACACCCACATCGACCCCGCCCAGCAGCAGGACGACCTGACCACCCTCGTGGAGCCCGCGGCCGGCGAGCCGTTCGTGCTGCACCCGGGGGAGTTCGTGCTCGGTTCGACGCTGGAGGTCGTGTCGCTGCCCGACGACCTGGCCGCCCGCCTGGAGGGCAAGTCCTCCCTGGGCCGGCTCGGCCTGCTCACCCACTCCACCGCGGGCTTCGTCGACCCGGGGTTCTCCGGCTCGATCACCCTGGAGCTGTCCAACGTGGCGAACCTGCCGATCACCCTGTGGCCGGGGATGAAGATCGGCCAGCTGTGCCTGTTCACGCTGTCCAGCCCGTCCGAGCACCCCTACGGCAGCTCCGTCTACGGCTCGCGCTACCAGGACCAGCGGGGGCCGACGCCCTCCCGCTCGTACCGCGCGTTCAGCATCACCGACACACGCGTCCGCGACTGATCAGCGGGGCTCCACCACGACCGGGGACTCCACGCCGGCTGCCTCGACCTCGACGTCCTCGCGGGTGTCGGGGTCGGCGCGCAGCTCGGGCACCTCGTCGTCGACCTGCCGGTCGGCGCACACCAGCCAGCCGGTGACGAGCAGCCCGGCGACGCCGGCGTAGACCAGCACGAACATCCCCGTGTAGCCGCCGGTCAACTCGCGCAGCAGGCCCACCAGCACCGGCCCGGCCGCGGCGATCGCGTAACCCCAGCCCTGCACGACGGTCGACAGCGCGTTGACCGTCTCCGGCGTGCGCGCCCGCAGCCCGAGCAGCGACAGCACCATCGCGAAGGTGCCCATCCCGATGCCGAGCATCGACATCCAGAGCCAGGTCAGCGTGAGCGGGGACAGCAGCAGCCCGGTCCAGCCGACCAGGTAACAGGCCATGAAGGAGACCAGCATCGGCCGCTGCCAGGACTGGCGCACCGTGCCCGAGGGCACCAGCGCGTTCAGCGGGATGACGATCAGCGCGTTCACCCCGACGAGCACGCCGGCGGCGGCGGCCGACATGCCCTCGTCGCGCAGGTACTGCGCCGTCCACCCGACGATCACGTAGGCCTGCATGGCCTGCAGCCCGAAGAACACCGCCAGCTGCCAGGCCAGCGGTGAGCGCAGCAGCACCCGCAGCCGGACGGCGCCGCGGGGCGTCCCGGCCGCTGCGGTCCGGCGCGGCACCACCAGCCACGGGACGACGGCGAGGACGGCGAACACCGCCCAGACCCCCAGCGCCCACCGCCACCCGTCGGCGCCCACGGACTCGGCGATCGGCGCGGTGGACACGCTGGCCACGGCGCCGCCGATCGCCATCGTGGTGCTGTAGGCCCCGACCAGCAGGCCGGTGCGGTGCGGGAACCAGTGCTTCACGATGCCCGGCAGCAGCACGTTGCCCAGCGCTCCGCCGACCATGGTGGCCACGGTGCCCAGCAGGAAGAGCCAGAACGAGGGCGCCGCGGCCCGACCGAGCAGGCCCAGCGCCATCACCAGCAGGGCGGCGGCCAGCACGTGCCCGTCCCGGAACCGGGCGGCCAGCGGCGGTCCGGCGAACCCGATCACCGCGAAGCACAGCAGCGGCATCGTGGTGATCAGCCCGGCGGCACCGGAGGAGATGCCCAGCCCGGCCTCGATCTCCTGCAGCACCGGGCCGACGCCGTTGACCGCCGTCCGCAGGTTGAACCCGGTCAGCACGATCGCCACCACGACGAGGACCAGCCCCCGTCGGGAGGATCCGGCGGGGGCTGGTGCGGCGCTGCTCACGAGAGGTCATGTTCCACCCGGGGCCGTGGCGCCCGGTGGCGGGGTCAGCTGCGGGAGAAGGCGGCGTCGAAGGACGCCGTGGGCGGGTCGAACGCCAGGCCCCGGACGAAGGCCAACGCCTCGGGGGCGCCGACCAGGCGGTCCATCCCGGCGTCCTCCCACTCCACCGAGATCGGGCCGTCGTAGCCGATCGTGTTGAGCATCCGGAAGCACGCCTCCCACGGGACGTCGCCGTGCCCGGTGGACACGAAGTCCCAGCCGCGCCGCGGGTGGGCCAGGGCAGGTGGGAGCCCATCCGGCCGTTGCCCACCTGCTTCTCGGCGTCCTTGTAGTCCACGTGGTAGATCCGGTCCTGGAAGTCCCAGAGGAACCCGACCGGGTCCAGGTCCTGCCAGACGAAGTGGCTGGGGTCCCAGTTGAGCCCGAAGGCCTCGCGGTGCCCGATCGCCTCCATGGTGGCGACCGTCGTCCAGTAGTCGTAGGCGATCTCCGAGGGGTGCACCTCGTGGGCGAACCGGACGCCGGCGGCGTCGAACTCGTCGAGCACCGGGTTCCAGCGGTCGGCGAAATCGCGGTAGCCGGCCTCGATCATCGAGGCGGGCACCGGCGGGAACATCGCCACGGTCTTCCAGATCGAGGACCCGGTGAACCCCACGACGGTGTCCACGCCCAGCGCCCGGGCGGCGTGCGCGGTCGCCTTCATCTCCTCGGCCGCGCGGCGGCGGACGCCCTCGGGGTCGCCGTCCCCCCACACCCGCGGGTCGACCATGTCGCGGTGCCGCTCGTCGATCGGGTCGTCGCAGACCGCCTGGCCGTTGAGGTGGTTGCTGATCGCGAACACCGACAGCCCGTGCTGCTCGAGCAGGTCCTTCCTCCCGCGCAGGTAGGCCTCGTCCTCGGTGGCCCGGACGACGTCGAGGTGGTCGCCCCAGCAGGCGATCTCCAGGCCGTCGTAGCCCCAGCCCGAGGCCAGCCGGCAGACCTCGGTGAAGGGCAGGTCGGCCCACTGGCCGGTGAACAGGGTGACGGGGCGGGGCATCAGGAGCTCCTCGGTGAGCAGGGGACGGGGGTCCAGACGGACCGGTCGGCGGCACTGCGCTGGACGGCGTCCAGCACCCGCTGCACGGCGAGCCCGTCGGCGAAGGAGGGGGTGGGCTGCTCGCCGGCGCCCAGCGCACCGACCAGGTCGACCACCTGGTGGGTGAACGCGTGCTCGTAGCCCAGCCCGTGCCCGGCCGGCCACCAGGCACCGACGTAGGGGTGCCCGGGCTCGGTGACGACGATCCGGCGGAAGCCGGCGGTCTCGTCGGGGTCGGCGCCGTCGAAGAACTCCAGGACGTTCATGTCCTCGAAGTCGAAGGCCAGGCTGCCCAGTGACCCGTTGACCTCGATCCGGATGGCGTTCTTGCGGCCCAGGGCGAACCGGGTGGCCTCGAAGGTGGCCAGCCCGCCGCCGGAGAACCGGGCCAGGAACACCGCGGCGTCGTCGACGGTGACCGAGCCGGTGCCCTCCCCGGCGGTGCCGGAGAGCGACCCGGCCGCGGCCGGCAGCGGGCGCTCCTCGACGAAGGTCTCCAGGGCGGCGCTCACGCCCGTGACGCTCTCCCCGGTGATGTGCTGGGTCAGGTCGACCACGTGCGCGCCGATGTCGCCCAGCGCGCCGGAGCCGGCCCGGTCGGCCTCCAGCCGCCAGGACATCGGGGCGGCGGGGTCGGCGATCCAGTCCTGCAGGTAGGCCGCGCGGACGTGCCGGACCTCTCCGATCCGGCCCTCGGCGACGAGCCGGCGGGCCAGCGCGATCGCCGGGACCCGGCGGTAGGTGAACCCGACCGTGGCGCGGACG
>JAOPVM010000358.1 GCA_025966215.1 Klenkia sp. | reverse complement strand
AGTCCGCGCCCGGCCGGCCCCGCGACACCGCAGCCGCCCCCCCGGCCCTGCGCCGGGCAGCGCTGCTGGTGGCGCTGGAAGCCCTCGCGGCCCTCGTCATCGCCGTCGTCGTCCTGTTCCTGACGCTGACCAGCACCGCCGACAGCACCGGGCGGGCACTGGCCGAGGTCGCCTACGCCCTCACCGCGGCTGCCGCGCTCGGGTTCTGCGCCTGGGGGCTGGGGCGCGCAGCCCCGTGGGCGCGCGGCCCGGTGGTCGTCCTGCAGCTGCTGCTGGGCCTCACCGGGTACGTGACCGCGTTCGAGTCCGGGCTGCCGTTCATCGGCGTCCCGGTGCTGGCCTGCGTGGCCGGCGTGCTGTGGTTCCTGGCCACCCCCGAGGCCCGGCTGGCGTACTCCCAGGTGTAGCGGCGCAGCCTCCTGCCAGACGGCCTCCTCGCCGTGCGGGGCTGCTTGTCCTACACGAGGTCGATGACGTCGGCGATCGAGTCGAGCACCCGGCTGGGCCGGAACGGGAAGCGCGAGACGTCCGAGGCCCGGGTCGAGCCGGTGAGCACCAGCACGGTCTCCAGCCCGGCCTCGATGCCGGCGACGATGTCGGTGTCCATCCGGTCGCCGACCATCGTCGTGGACTCCGAGTGCCCGTCGATCCGGTTCAGCGCGCTGCGGAACATCATCGGGTTGGGCTTGCCGACGAAGTAGGGCTCGGCACCGGTGGCCTTGGTGATCAGGGCCGCGACCGAGCCGGTGGCCGGCAGCGAGCCCTCGGGGGAGGGGCCGGTGACGTCGGGGTTGGTGGCGATGAACCGGGCACCTGCCTCGACCAGCCGGATGGCCCGCGTGATGGCCTCGAAGCTGTAGGTCCGCGTCTCGCCGAGCACGACGTAGTCCGGCTCGGTGTCGGTGATCGTGTAGCCGGCCTCGTGCAGTGCGGTGGTCAGCCCCGCCTCGCCGACGACGTAGGCCGAGCCCCCGGGCAGCTGGGAGGCCAGGAAGTCCGCGGTGGCCAGCGCCGAGGTCCAGATCGCCTCCTCGGGCACCTCCAGCCCGGAGCGGTGCAGCCGGGCCGCGAGGTCGCGCGGGGTGAAGATCGAGTTGTTGGTGAGCACCAGGAAGCGGCGCTCCCGGTCGACCAGCCGGCGCAGGAAGTCCGCGGCGCCGGGCAGCGCCTGGCCCTCGTGCACCAGGACGCCGTCCATGTCGGTCAGCCAGCACTCGGAGGGCCTGCGCTCGGTCATGACGTCCTCTCCTGGGCGAACTCGGTCAGCGCCGCGTCGGTCAGCCGGAAGACCGACCAGCCGTCCTGGGGCCGGGCGCCGGCGGCGCGGTAGAACTCGATGGACGGGGTGTTCCAGTCCAGCACCGACCACTCCAGCCGGGCGTAGCCGCGCTCCACGCAGACCGCGGCCAGCGTGCGCAGCAGCTCGCGGCCCAGGCCGGTGCCGCGGTGGGCGGGGGAGACGTAGAGGTCCTCCAGGTACACCCCGTGGGTGCCCCGCCAGGTGGAGAAGTTCAGGAACCACAGTGCGAACCCGACGACGGTGCCGTCGTGGTCGGCAGCGACGTGGCCGAACAGTGCCGGGGAGTCACCGAACAGGGCCTCGCGCAGCTGCGCCGGGGTCATCCGCGCCTCGTCGAGGCTCTTCTCGTAGTCGGCGAGCTCCCGGACCAGCCCGACGACGACCTCGACGTCGTCCGGGGTGACCGGTCGGACGCTCACGAGAGCAGCTCGCGCACCCGGGCCGGCACCAACCGGCCCAGGGGGGACACCAGCGGGAACAGCAGCGGGGAGAGCAGGTACAGGTAGGCGACGAGGCAGAAGGTGGACACCGGGACCGTCGCCAGCCCGACCACGACGAGCACCCCGGCGGTCACCAGCCCGAACGGCCGGCCCGACTTCGGGCTGACCAGCGAGCGGAACGACCGCCAGCGGATGGTGGACACCATCAGCAGGCCCGGGACGATGACGACCAGCAGCACCCAGAGCCGGTCCCGGCCCTGCAGGACGTCGGAGAACGCGAACACGCTGGCCATGACGACCCCGGCCGCTCCGGGGCTGGGCAGCCCGACGAAGAACCGCTTGTCCGCCGTCGGGTCGACCGTGGTGTTGAACCGGGCCAGCCGGATGGCCGCACAGGCCAGCCAGACGAAGCAGGCGATCCAGCCCAGCGGGTCGAAGCCGTCCCGGCCGTCGGAGAACAGCGCGAAGGCCAGCAGCGAGGGGGCCAGGCCGAAGGAGACCAGGTCGGCCAGGGAGTCGAACTGCAGGCCGAACGGGGACACCGCGCCCACCAGCCGGGCCACCGCGCCGTCGGCGATGTCGAGCACGACCGAGGCGCCGATGAGCACGCAGGCCAGGTCGTACTGGCCACGGAAGGCGACCAGGATCGCGGCGAAGCCGCAGAGCATGTTGCCGAGGGTGAACAGGCTGGGCAGCCAGAGCCGGGCCCGGCTCCGCCCGCCGCGGGCCGAGCTGCGGACGAACTCCACCGTCTGCGTGCGCCGGGTGGGGGTCCGCCGGTCGGCGGTCACGGTCGGGACCCTGCGGCGGAGTCCCAGCGCGCGATGACCGTCTCCCCGCCGCGCACCCGCTCGCCCTTGCTCACCGTCAGGGTGGCCTCCTGGGGCAGGAACACGTCCATCCGGGAGCCGAACTTCATCAGCCCCATGCGCTCGCCGGTGGCCAGCTGCTGGCCCACCCCGGTGCGGGTGACGATGCGCCGGGCGAGCACGCCGACGAGCTGCCGGAACACCACGGTCCGTTCGCCGTCGGCCAGCCAGATCTCGGTCTTCTCGTTCCGGTGCGCGCTCTCGGCCCGGTAGGCGGCCAGGAAGCTGCCCGGGGTGTAGCTGCTCTGGGTCACGGTGCCCCGGTAGGGCGAGCGGTTGACGTGCACGTCGACGACGGAGAGGAACACGCTGACCTGCTGCCAGCCGCCCTCGGGGGCGGGCTCGGGGCCGACGCCCTCCTGGGCGGGGCCGGCGACCATGACGACGCCGTCGGCAGGGGAGAGCACGTCCTCGGCGGCGGCCGGCTGGTGGTCGCAGCGCCGCTGCGGGTCGCGGAAGAACAGCGCCATGTAGGCGGCCAGGCCCAGCAGCGGCCAGCCCGACCGCCCGACGGCGCGCC
>JAOPVM010000298.1 GCA_025966215.1 Klenkia sp. | reverse complement strand
ACCAGGGACAGCGGCAGGCCCTCGGCCTCCACCAGCGCCAGCGACGTGCCGCCGATCGCGGCGAGCACCAGCAGCTCGGCCTCGGTGCGCAGCGGGGCCTCCCACTCCCCCGCCCGGACCACGGCCGGCACGTCCTCGGCGTCCTCCCCGACCTCGTCGGCCAGCTCGGCCCAGGCCGCGGGACGGGTCCGACGCAGCCGCTCGCCGGCGCGCACGCAGGTCTGCAGCGCGAAGGGCTCGAGCACCTCGGTGTCGAACCGGTCGGCGTAGAGCACCCCGTCGCCGTCGGTCATGTTCAGCGCGTCGGCGAAGCTGCCCGGCCGGGCGTCGCCCAGGTCGAGCCGGCCGCCCTCCTCGTCGGCCAGCGGCTGGCCGTTCTCCGCCCGGATGCCCACCGTGGTGCCGGTGGCGACCAGCCGGCCGCGTCGGCGCAGGTGGTGCGGGCGGTCGCTGGTGCCCACCGCCCAGGCGCAGGCCTCGGCGACCAGGTCCGCCGTCCGTTCGCGCAGCACCTCGCGGGTCAGCAGGGCCATCTCGTGGATCTCGAACACGGGGTCCACTGTCCCTGGCAGACCCCCCGTCTGTCAGCCGACCGCACTCATCCCACGAGTGCCCGGCGCAGATCGGCGGCGCCGGTCTGCACCTCGGCCAGCAGCGGCGGCAGGTCGGTCTCCAGCACCCGTCGGCAGGTCAGCGGCTCGATCCGCTCCCGGGTGTGCCCGGGCACGGTCAGCCGGGAGGTCAGCTCCAGCGCCCCGCGCAGCAGCCCGCCGGCCGCCGAGTCGGGGTCGTCGAGCTCGAGCAGCGGGTCGGCCAGGGCGTCCGGGAACCCCCAGCGGCGCATCGCGACCGCGGTCAGCTCCAGGGTGTCCACCCCGTAGCGGGCCACCTCGGCGGGCCGGCGGGCGGCAGGGGTGGCCCCGCTGGCCCGCACCTCGGCGTAGCCGGCCGGGTCGTGGTGGCTCAGCAGCGCCACCCCGAGCTGGGCGAGGAACCCGACGCAGAGTGCGTCGGGCGGTCGTCGTCCCATCCGGGGTGCCAGCGCCGACGCCGCGAGCGCCAGGTGGGTGCTGACGGTCCAGAAGTCCTCGGGCAGCTCGGCCCGCTCCTCGGTGCCGGTGAGTGCCACGGTGGCCATCGACCGGACGACGGCGAAGCCCACGACGGTGATCCCGAACTGCAGCGAGGACACCCGCCCGCGCATCCCGTAGTAGGCCGAGTTGGCCAGCTTCAGCACCCGCCCGCTCAGCGCCGGGTCCGCCGACAGCAGCTGGGCGACCTCCTTGGCCCCGGTGTGGTCGGAGTCGGTCAGCGCCACGATCTGGGCGGCGATGGGCCGCTGGGCGGCCATGGTCTCGATGCTGGCCAGCACGTCGTCCACCGAGTGCCCGCCGACCGAGGCCAGCGGCCCCGGGACCTCCTCCTCGAGGACGGCCTCCTCCACGGCGCTCACCGGGCACGCTCGGCGAACCAGGCGGTGGTGGCGTCGCCGTCCATGGGCCGGGCGATGCCGTAGCCCTGCAGGTGGGTGGCGCCGAGCTCGGTGAGCGCGCGGGCCTGCTCCTCGGTCTCCACGCCCTCGGCGACGGACTCCAGCCCGAGGCCGGCGGCGAGGGCCACCACGGCCCGGGTGATCTCGGGGTGCCCGGCCGACAGCTCGGCGACGAAGGAGCGGTCGATCTTCAGGCAGTCGACCGGGAGCTGGCGCAGGTGGCCCAGCGAGGAGTAGCCGGTGCCGAAGTCGTCGACGGCGATGGCGACGCCCAGCGCCCGCAGGTCGGCCAGCACGGAGGCGGCCCGTTCGGGATGCCGCATCAGGGCGGACTCGGTGAGCTCGATGCAGATCCGCTCGGCACCGACCCCGTACCGGGCGAGGGTGGCCGCGACCAGCGGCGGCAGGTGCTCGTCGAGCTGGAGCGCGGAGACGTTGACGTGCACGTGGCGGGGGGCGGCCAGCCCGAGGGCGGCGTCCCAGGCTGCGGTCTGCCGGCATGCCTCGTCGAGCACCAGCAGACCGAGGGCGTCGACCAGTCCGCTCTCCTCGGCCAGCGGCACGAACACCGCCGGACCGATCGGGCCGCGCGTGGGGTGCACCCAGCGGGCGAGGGCCTCCACGCCCACCGGGCGCAGCGTGGCGCTCTGCACCACCGGCTGGTAGGCCAGCGTGATCGCGCGGGTGTCGACGGCGGTGCGCAGGTCGGCGACGAGCTGCAGCTTCTCCCGGGCTGCGGCGCGGGAGGCGTGGTCGAGCACCGACACCCGGCCCTTGCCCTCGGACTTGGCCTGGTACATGGCGATGTCGCAGTCCCGGACCAGCTCGTCGGGGGTCGTGTGCGCCGGGGTCTGCACGGTCACGCCCACGCTGACCCGCACGCCCACGCTCACCCCGCCCAGCTGCACCGGAGCGGCGAGCGCCGCGGAGATGCGGCCGCCCAGGGACACCGCGTCGGCCTCCCCGACGTCCTCGCAGACCACCACGAACTCATCGCCACCGAAGCGCACCACCAGGTCGGAGGGCCGGACGACGGCGCGCAGCCGGCGGGCCACCTGCACCAGCAGCTGGTCCCCGGCCGGGTGGCCCAGGGAGTCGTTGACCACCTTGAAGTCGTCGATGTCCAGGAAGAGGCAGGCCAGCCCGTCCCGGGTGCCGGGCACGAACCGCTCGGCGACGTACTCGGCCAGCCGGGTGCGGTTGGGCAGCCCGGTCAGCGGGTCGTGGGTGGCCTGGTGGGCCAGCCGGGCCTCGAAGGCCAGCCGGTCGGTGACGTCCTCGATGGTGGCCACGAACCCACTGCCCACGCCGGGGGTCTCCAGGTGGGAGAAGCGGAGCAGGCAGGAGCGCTCCTCGCCGGGGCTGCGCAGCAGCCGGGCCCGCACGTCGCCCGCGCCGCCGTCGAGCACCGCGGCCGCGGTGTCGATCAGGTCGCCGACGTCCTCGGGGTGCACGCTGGCCAGCCACCCGGTGCCCAGCAGCTCCTCGGCCTGCCGGCCGGTGAGCCGGCAGAAGGCGTCGTTGACGTGCGCCAGCCGCATGCCGTGTTCCGACAGCAGCGTGGGCACCGGCGACCGTTCGGTGAGGGTGGTGAAGCGACGTTCGTGGGCGGCGGCGGAGTCGGCGAGGGCGCGCTCGGCGTCGCTGCGGGCCGGCCAGGCGCTCAGCGTCCACACCCCGGCGTCCGAGGACGGCGTGCACAGCACGGTGACGTCGACCAGCTCCCCGGTGCGGGTGCGGGCCCGCAGGTCGGTGGTCACCGAGCGCTCCCGCCGCAGCAGGGTGCCCAGCCCGCCCGGTGGCGGCTCGGGCAGCAGCTGGTCCACCGGGACGCCGAGCAGGTCGCTGGTGGCGTGCCCGAGCAGCCGTTCCACCCCGGCGTTGGCCCACCGGATCCGGGTGCCGGCGTCGTCCACGGTGACCACCAGGACGGCGACGTCGACCCGCACGGTGGCCGCGTGCACCACGGCCCGGGTGACCCGGGCGGTGGTCAGCGCCGCCCTGCCCGACACGGCCGGGACGCCCTGCCGCCGGGACCCGGGGATCCCGGGAACGGGGACGACGACGGACCGGGGCACGGTGACGGTCTCGGACGTGCGCGGGGGTCCTGGAGCCGGGGTCGATCCGACCTCCCCCGTCCGGGTGGGGTGGCCCCCCGTCGGACGCGCTCCTAGCGTGGGGCATGCGCTCCTCGCCGAACCGTGTCCTGCTCGCCGGTGTGGCCGCCGGCGCGCTCCTGCTGAGCGGCTGCACCTCCGGGGGCGGCACCGACCCCGAGCCTGCTGCGGCCGGTCGGCAGGTCGGCTCCCCGCTGGACTCCCTGGACCTGGACGCGCTCACCATCCCCGACCTGCAGGCGATGATGGACGACGGTGAGCTCACCGCCGTCCAGCTCACCCAGGCCTACCTGGACCGCATCGCCGAGCACGACGACGAGGTCGGCGCCGTCCTCACCCTGAACACCGAGGCGCTGAGCGCCGCACAGGCCAGTGACGACGCCCGGGCCGACGGCGGGGCGCGCAGCGAGCTCGAGGGCATCCCGGTGCTGCTCAAGGACAACGTGGACACCGCCGACCTGCCGACCACCGCAGGCTCCCGGCTGCTGGTGGACTCCGAGCCCGACGACGCCACGATCACCACCCGGCTCCTGGAGGCCGGGGCGATCGTGATCGGCAAGGCCAACCTGTCCGAGTGGGCCAACTTCCGCGGCGACGGGAGCACCAGCGGCTGGTCCGGGGTGGGCGGGCAGACCGCTAACCCCTACGTGCTGGACCGCAACCCGTGCGGCTCCTCGTCCGGCTCCGGCGCCGGGGTGTCCGCCTCGTTCGCCCAGGTGGCGATCGGCACCGAGACCGACGGCTCGATCGTCTGCCCGGCCGGGGCCAACGGCGTCGTGGGGCTCAAGCCGACGCTGGGGCAGGTCAGCCGCACCGGGATCGTGCCGATCAGCGCCGAGCAGGACACCGCCGGCCCGATGGCCCGGCACACCGTGGACGCCGCGATCCTGCTGTCGGTGGTGGCCGGCGAGGACGACGCGGACGCCGCGACCGGCCAGGGGCCCGACGACGTGGACACCGCCTTCACCGACCTGGACCTCGACGCGCTGCAGGGTGCCCGGATCGGGGTCTGGTCCCCCGCCGCGGACTCCGGCGTCGACGCCGGCACGCTGCAGGTGCTCACCGACACCGTCACCGCCCTGCAGGCCGCCGGCGCGACCACCGTGCCGGTCGAGCTGCCCTACACCGAGGAGTTCGGCGCGGGTGAGACCCCCGCGCTGCTGGCCGAGTTCGACCGCGACCTCACCGCCTACCTCGAGGCCACCGACGGCGACGTCCCCGACGACCTGGCCGGCCTGGTCGCCGAGAACGCCGAGGACCCGGTGGAGCTGGTCTACTTCGGCCAGGAGCTCCTCGTCGAGGCGATCGACGCCCCGGACGCGACCGCCACCCGGGAGAGCATCCGCGACCTCGCCCAGCGCTCGATCGACGAGACGCTCGCCCAGGGACCGGGTGAAGAGGACGACCTCACCGCGATCGTCGCGCTGACCAACACCCCGGCCTGGTTGACCCGCTACCTGTCCGTCGACGGCGTGGCCGACGACTTCCTCTACAGCTCCTCGGGCCCGGCCGCCGTGGCCGGCTACCCGTCGGTGTCGGTGCCGGCCGGGTTCGCCGGTCCGCAGGGCGCCCTCCCGGTGGGGGTCAGCTTCCTCGGCACCGGCTGGACCGACGCCGACCTGCTCGACGTCGCCGCCGACTTCGAGGACGCCGCGCAGGCGCGTCGGTCGCCGGGCTTCCTGCCGACGGTGGGTGCCTGATGGACCTGCAGCTGACCGGGAAGCGGGCGCTGGTCACCGGCGCCGGGCGCGGCATCGGCCG